>NZ_JAGPYL010000209.1:0-5812 GCF_018070095.1 Micromonospora sp. U56 | reverse complement strand
TCCCCGCCCCGGCCGGTGTCGGTCGACTGCTCAGCAGTCGAAGTACATGGCGAACTCGTGCGGGGTCGGGCGCAGGCGGACCGGGTCGACCTCGTTGGCGCGCTTCCAGCCGACCCAGGTGGAGATCAGGTCCGGCGTGAAGACGCCCCCGTCGAGCAGGTAGTCGTGGTCGGCCTCGAGGGCGTCGAGCACGGCCGGCAGCGAGCCCGGCACCTGCTTGACGTCGCCCCACTCCTCCGGCGGCAGGTCGTAGAGGTCCTTGTCGATCGGCGCCGGCGGCTCGATCTTGTTCTTGATGCCGTCCAGGCCGGCCATCATCATCGCGGAGAAGGCGAGGTACGGGTTGCTGGACGGGTCCGGCACCCGGAACTCGACCCGCTTGGCCTTGGGGTTGCTGCCGGTCACCGGGATGCGGGTGCAGGCGGAGCGGTTGCGCTGGGAGTAGACCAGGTTGACCGGCGCCTCGAAGCCCGGCACCAGCCGGCGGTACGAGTTGACCGTCGGGTTGGTGAAGGCCAGCAGCGACGGGGCGTGGTGCAGCAGACCACCGATGTACCAGCGGGCCGTGTCCGACAGGCCGGCGTAGCCGGTCTCGTCGTAGAACAGCGGTTCGCCGTTGAGCCACAGGCTCTGGTGGGTGTGCATGCCGGAACCATTGTCGCCGAACAGCGGCTTGGGCATGAAGGTGGCGGTCTTGCCGGCTGCCCAGGCCTCGTTCTTGATCAGGTACTTGAACAGCTGCAGCTGGTCGGCGGAGTGCAGCAGGGTGGAGAACTTGTAGTTGATCTCCGACTGGCCGGCGGTGCCGACCTCGTGGTGCGAGCGCTCCACGGTGAAGCCGGCGTCGATCAGGCGGCGGACCATGCTGTCGCGCAGGTCGGCGTAGTGGTCCACCGGCGGCACCGGGAAGTAGCCGCCCTTGTAGGCGGTCTTGTAGCCGCGGTTGCCGCCGTCTTCCTCACGGCCGGTGTTCCACGCGCCCTCGATCGAGTCGATGTAGTAGAACGACTGGTGGGCGGAGGTCTCGTGGCGGATCGAGTCGAAGATGTAGAACTCGGCCTCGGCGCCGAAGTAGGCGGTGTCGGCGATGCCGCTGGCCGCCAGGTACGCCTCGGCCTTCTTCGCCACGTTCCGCGGGTCCCGCGAGTACGCCTCGCGGGTGAACGGGTCGTGGATGAAGAAGTTCAGCGCGAGGGTCTTCTGCGCGCGGAACGGGTCGATGAAGGCGCTCGCGACGTCCGGGAGCAGGAGCATGTCCGACTCGTGGATCGCCTGGAAGCCGCGGATCGACGAGCCGTCGAACGCGAGGCCGTCGGTGAAGACGCTGTCGTCGAAGGACTCGACCGGCAGGTTGAAGTGCTGCATCACGCCGGGCAGGTCACAGAAACGTACGTCGACGAACTTCACGTCCTCGTTCTTGAGGTATCGCAGGAGTTCCTCGGGATTGGCAAACACACGTCCTCCTGGCACGTCCACTCCGGTGGCTGGGCACTGACGACGCTATGGCCGCGCGGTTGCCCGGCCGTGTCTCCTCTGTTTCCGCCGTGTTACGTCGCTCGCGGAGCGTCATCGGCGCCGCTCAGCCCTCGGCGGGTCACCGTTCGGACGATACCCGCTGGGAGGGTGTATGGCTAATTGATGTGGTTGGCCCGATTCTGCGATACGTGCCGATCCGGCGTCCGCCGCCCGCCCCGGCCGCCGCCGACGGGGCGCTGACTACCCTTGACCGTCGTGACCAACCCGCACGCCGCGGCACCGGTGCCGCCCGCCGCCGACCCGTCCTTCACCCCGCCGAGCCTCGGCCGCCGGTTCGGTGCCCTGGTGATCGACTGGGTGCTCTGCCTGCTGGTCGCCCGCGGCTTCGCCGACCCGGTCAGCGACGGCTGGGCCCCACCGCTGGTGCTGATCCTCGAGTACGGCTTCTTCCTCGGCCTCTTCGCGCAGACCCCCGGCATGTTCATCACCAGGGTGCGCTGCGTCGGCTGGGCCGACGGCGGCCGGATCGGGCTGCTCCGGGCGCTGCTGCGTGGCCTGCTGCTCGCCCTGGTGGTGCCCGCGCTGCTGATGGACGAGCACCGGCGCGGCCTGCACGACCGGCTCACCGGCTCGGTGATCGCCGACGCGCCCCGCCCCACCCGCCCCTGACGCGCCGCCGGGCGTTTCCGGAGGCATGATCGACTCCAGGTCGCCGACATGGGCCTGTCCCGGTCGTCCGGATCCCGCCGGATCGGCGGAACGGGGTGGATCACCGCCTCTGGGCGGCACGAAAGAGCCGGGCCCCCGAAGGGGCCCGGCTCTTCGCGTACGTCGGGGGTCAGCGGCCCCGCGTCTGGCGGAACGCGCGCGGCGGCCGCATGTTCTTCGGGATCGCGCCCTTGGGCATCTGCGGGCGGGCGGTGAGCGCCTTGAGGCGCTTGTCCAGGGCGTTGACGTCCTTGCCCTGGAGGTTGCGCGGCAGCTTCATCAGGGTCATCCGCAGCTTGCGGACCGGCAGCTCGCCCTCGCCCTGGCCGATCACGTAGTCGTAGAGCGGCGCCGAGCCGATCACCTTGGCCAGCCGGCGCTTCTCCTGGCCGAGCAGGCCGCGCACCCGCTGCGGGTTCCCCTCGGCCAGCAGGATCACGCCGGGGCGGCCGATCACCAGGTGGACCATGTCCATCTGCGTGGTGGAGCTGACCGCCGGGGTGACCCGCCAGTCGCCGCGCATGCTCTCCATGATCTGCGCCGCCGCGCCGGGCTGCCCCTCGGCGGCGTTCATCATCGCCTTGTTCGACCGCAGGTTGAGCACGATCAGCACGGCGAGCAGGGTGATCAGGATGCCCAGCGGCAGCCAGATCCAGCTCCAGAGGATCACCGCGACCACGGTGAGCGCGAGCGGGATCAGCACCGCCGCAGCGGTCAGCGGCGCGAACCACCTGTCCTGCTTGGCGGTGAACCGGAACACCATCCCGATCTGCTTCAGCCGCTGGCCGAACGAGACCTTCTCCTGGGGCTTTGCCATGCCCCAGAGTCTAGTGGTCCCCGCCGCCGCGAATGATCCGCGGCCGGCTGAGTACCTTACGCCGCCTCAGCGGGCGTTTCCGGCCTCGGTAAGGAGGGCGCACGCCCGAAGATCAGGCACCGCACCCATGCCCCGGGGGCACCTTCGCGCGGAAAGTCGACATCAGCGAACGACGACCCCGAAGGAGCTCGACATGTTCGGCAACGACGCAGACTTCCTCCTCTCCATCCACCGCAGCCACGCCGCCGAGCTCCAGGCCGACGCCGAGGCGGCCCGGCTCGCCCGGTCCCTGCCGCGCCGGCACGGCCGTAGCTGGCTGAGCCGCCGCAGCCGCCCGGGCCGCACCGACGCCGCCCGCCGGTGACGACCGTGGCCACCGCCGCTGCGGCGGCGAGCACCGGCCCCACCGCTGCGGCGGCGAGCACCGGCCCCACCGGGGTGGCGGTCGCGGACCGCCCGGTCGGTGGGGCCGGTGCCGGCGGCGGGCGTGGCATGCTCGGTGCCGTGACCGTACGCGCCGCCAGCACCGTCCTCGTCGGCCGCCAGGGCGAGGTCGGGTCGCTGCGCACCGCCCTGGCCCGCGCCCGGGCCGGGGAACCCACCACCGTCCTGGTCGGCGGCGAGGCCGGCGTCGGCAAGACCCGGCTGCTGGAGGAGTTCGGCGCGCTGGCCGGCGCCGCCGGCGCCCGGCTGCTGGTCGGCCAGTGCCTGGAGCTGGGCGAGGCCGGCCTGCCCTTCGCGCCGTTCGCCGCCGCGCTGCGCGAGGTGCTGCGCCGCGACGGTCCCGGCGTCTTCGACGGGTACGAGCCGGAGTTCGCCCGCCTGCTGCCCGAGCTGGGCCGGGGACCGGCCGCCGTCGCCGCGCCGGCCGGGCCGGCCCTTTCCGACGCCCCCCGAGGCTACCTGTTCGACCTGGTCGGGGAGCTGTTCCACCGGCTCGCCGCCGACCAGCCGCTGGTGCTGGTGATCGAGGACCTGCACTGGGCCGACCGGTCCACCCGCGACCTGATCGGCTTCCTGGTCCGGGCCGCCCGCACCGCCCGGGTGCTGCTGGTCTGCACGTACCGCACCGACGAGCTGCACCGGGGCCACCCGCTGCGGCCGTTCCTGGCCGAGCTGGACCGGGCCCGCAGCGTCGAGCGGATCGAGCTGGGCCGCCTCGACCGGGACGGCACCGCCGCGATCCTCGCCGACATCCTCGGCGCCGAGCCGGCCGCCCGCGCCGTCGACGACGTCCACGAACGTACCCAGGGCAACCCGTTCTTCATCGAGGAGCTGGCCGCGGCCGGCGACCCGGTCGGCTGCGCCACCCTGCCGGAGACCCTGCGCGACCTGCTGCTGGCCCGGGTCGACCGGCTCCCCGACGCCGCGCAGCGGGTGCTGCGTATCGCCGCCGCCGGCGGCACCCGCTTCGCGCACCAGCTCCTCGCCGAGGTCGCCGGCCTGCCCGAGCCCGAGCTGGAGGACGCGCTGCGCGCCGCCGTCGCCGCCCAACTGGTCGTCGCCGACCCCGACGGCGACTACGAGTTCCGGCACGCCCTGGTCCGCGAGGCCGTCCACGACGAACTGCTGCCCGGCGAGCACGCCCGGCTGCACGCCCGGTACGCCGCCGCCATCGAGGCGCAGCCGCACCTGGTCGCCGCCGGCCGCGCCCCGGCCGAGCTGGCCCACCACTGGTACGCCGCCCACGACCACCCCCGCGCCCTGGTCACCGCCCGCGCGGCGGCCTGCGCCGCCGCCGGCCGGTACGCGTACGCGGAGCAGAGCCGGCTGTTGGAACGGGTGCTGGAGCTGTGGGAGCTGGTGCCCGACGCCGCCGACCGGCTCGGCATGGACCACCTGGCGGTGCTGGAGGAGACCCTGGACGCCGCCACCACGGCCGGCGACTACAGCCGCGCGCTCACCCTCACCCGGGCCGCGCTGGCCGAGGTGGACGCCGACGCCGCGCCGCTGCGCGCCGCCCGGCTGCTGGACCGGCGGGGCCGGCTGCTCGCCCTGCTCGGCAAGAGCGACGGCAGCGCCGAGCTGCGCGAGGCGTACCGGCTGGCGGGCGGGGTGCCGGACGGACCGGAGCGGGTCCGACTCCTCGCCGACATCGCCGCGCACCTGGTGAAGATCGATCCGCTGCTGGCCGCGGCCGTCGCCGCCGAGGCGCGCACGGTCGCCGAGGCGGTCGGCGAGGACGTCGCCCTGCTGCCCACCCGGATCGCCATGCTCTGCCGCACCGACCAGGCCCCGGACCTCGGCCTGGCCGAGCTGCGCCGGGCCGAGGCGCTGGCCCGCGCCGCCGGCAACGCCCCGGCGCTGGTCAGCGCGCTGGTCCACCTCTCCGACGTGCTGTTCGAGCTGGGCCGGTACGCCGAGTCCGCCGACGCGGCCGCCGCCGGGGTGAGCGAGGCGCGGCGGATCGGCATCAGCCGCTCCGGCGGGGCGTACCTGCTGTCCAACCAGGCCGAGGCGCTGCTCGCCCTGGGCCGCTGGGACGAGGCCGACGCGGCCTGCGCCGACGCGGCCCGGATCGACCCGCCCGGCGTCTCCGGCCTGCACTGGCTCCAGCTGCGCGCCGGGCTGCGGCTGGCCCGGGCCCACCCGGCCGCCGACGAGCTGGTCGGCCGCGCGTTGGGCTTCCTCGCCCGGCCGTACCTGTGGCCGACCCACCGGCGGCCCCTGCACGAACTGCGGATCGAGGCGGTGCTGGCGGCCGACGACCAGGTCGAGGCCGTCCGGGCGGCCCGCGCCGCGCTGGCCGACGACCGCCTGCCGCACCTGCCCCGCGAGGGGTGGCCGGTGCTCAGCGCCGCCGCCCGTACC
>NZ_JAGPYL010000208.1:0-6113 GCF_018070095.1 Micromonospora sp. U56 | reverse complement strand
GTCGGCGGGCAGGCCGAGCTGGTCGGCGAGCTCCGGCGCGGTGAACGGGTGGGCCAGCACCTCGACGTGGCCGCGCTCGGCCAGCGCGCGGGCCACCGCCCGGCGGCGGCGCTGCTGCCAGGTGAGGCCACGCCCGGCGGGCGCGGTGGGCAGCACGGACGGCACCCGGTCGTACCCGTCGAGGCGGACCACCTCCTCGACCAGGTCGGCCGGGTCGGTGAGGTCGGGTCGCCAGGTCGGCGGGGTCACGGTGAGCACGTCGCCGGCGCCGGCCGCCACGCCGACCTCGCCCGGGTCCTCGGCCAGCCGGTCGGCGCCCCGGACGACGGTGCAGCCGACCTGCTCCAGCAGGGCGACCACCCGCTCCGGGGAGTACGCCACCCCGACCCGCCGGGACGGCAGGTCGGCCGGGAGGATGACCGGCCGCACCGGCCGGACGTGGTCGATGTCCAGGATCTGCTCGCCGACGGTGCCACCGGCGTGCTCGGTGAGCAGCCGCACCGCCCGCTCCAGGGCGACCAGTGGCAGCGCCGGGTCGACGCCCCGCTCCCAGCGCGTCGCCGCCTCGCTGAACAGCCGGTGCCGGCGGGCGGTGCGCCCGACCATCACCGGGTCCCACTGGGCGGCCTCGAAGAGCACGTCGGTGGTGCCGCCGATGACCTCGCTGGTCTCGCCGCCCATCACCGCGGCGAGCGAGATCGGCCCGGTGTCGTCGCAGATGACCATGTCCTCGGCGGTCAGGGTGCGGGCCACCCCGTCCAGGGTGGTCAGCTTCTCCCCCGCCTCGGCGCGGCGGACCACCAGCGGGCCGCTGATCCGGTCGGCGTCGAAGGCGTGCATCGGCTGGCCGAGTTCGAGCATCACGTAGTTGGTGATGTCGACCGGCAGCGAGATGCTGCGTACGCCCGCCACGGTGAGCCGCCGCGACATCCAGCCGGGCGTCTCGGCGGTGGGGTCGATGCCCCGCACCATCCGCGCGGCGAACCGGTCGCAGCCGACCGTGTCGCGCACCTCGACCGGGTACGCCGGCTCGGCGGTGCCGCCGGGCGCGTGCGCCAGGCCCGGGTCACGGAACGGCACGCCGAGGGCGTGCCCCAGCTCGCGGGCCAGGCCGCGCACGCTCAGCGCGTACCCCCGGTCGGGGGTGATGTCCAGCTCGACCACGACGTCGTCGAGCCCCACGACGGGGCGCGCGTCGTCGCCCGGCTTGGCCGGGGTGTCCGGCGGCAGCACGATGATGCCGGAGTGGTCGTCACCCAGGCCCAGCTCCTTCGCGGAGCAGATCATGCCGGCGGAGTTGCGCCCGTAGGTCTTGCGCGCGCCGATGACGAAGTCCCCCGGCAGCACGCCACCGGGCAGGATCACCACCACCCGGTCGCCCTGGGCGAAGTTGCGCGCCCCGCAGACGATCTCCTGCGGCTCGCCGGTGCCGTTCGCGGCGCCGACGTCGACCCGGCAGAACCGGATCGGCTTCTTGAAGCCGGTCAGCTCCTCGATCTCCAGGACCTCGCCGACCACCAGCGGACCGGTGACGCTCTCCCGCAGGTCCACCACGGAGTCGACCTCGATGCCGAGGTCGACCAGGGCCTGCTCCAGGTCGCCGGTGGGCAGGTCGGCGGGGAGGTCGACGTACTCCCGCAGCCAACTGACAGAAACTCGCATGACTTCAGACCACCGTTCCCGTGACTCGTACCCGCATCGCCTACGCCCCGACCCCGAACGCGCGGGTGAACCGCACGTCGCCCTCGGCCATGTCCCGCATGTCGCTGACCCCGTGCCGGAACATCACGGTGCGGTCGATGCCCATGCCGAACGCGAATCCGGAGTAGACCTCCGGGTCGATGCCGCAGGCGCGCAGCACCCGCGGGTTGACCATGCCGCAGCCGCCCCACTCCACCCAGCGCGGCCCGTCCCGGTGCTCCGGGAACCAGACGTCGAACTCGGCCGACGGCTCGGTGAACGGGAAGTAGTGCGGCCGGAAGCGGGTCTTCGCGCCCTCGCCGAACATCGCCCGGGCGAAGTGGTCGAGCGTGCCGCGCAGGTGCGCCATGGTGATGCCCTTGTCCACCACCAGGCCCTCGACCTGGTGGAAGACCGGCGCGTGGGTGGCGTCCAGCTCGTCGGTGCGGTAGACCCGGCCGGGCACGATCACGTAGATCGGCGGCTTGCGGGTGAGCATGGTGCGCGCCTGCACCGGCGAGGTGTGGGTGCGCAGCACCAGACCGGAGCCCTCGGCACCGGCCGGCGGTGCGATGTGGAAGGTGTCCATCAGCCCGCGGGCCGGGTGGTCGGCGGGGATGTTCAGCGCGTCGAAGTTGGTCCACTCCAGCTCGACCTCGGGGCCCTCGGCCACCTCGTAGCCCATCCCGACGAACAGGTCGCTGATCTGCTCCATCAGGGTGCTCAACGGGTGGCGGGCGCCCCGGGGGTGCCGGTCGTACGGCAGGGTCACGTCGACCCGCTCCTCGACCAGCACCCGGGCGGCCTGCTCGCGCTCCAGGACCTCCTGGCGGGCGGCGTAGCCGCTCTCGATCGCCCGGCGGGCCTCGTTGACCCGCTTGCCCGCGTCGGACTTCGCGGCCGGCGGCAGCGCGCCGATCTCCCGGCGCGCCAGCGAGACCGGGGCCCGGTCCCCGAGGTGCGCGGGGCGCAGCGCGGTCAGCGCGTCCGGGTCGGCGGCGGTGGCGAACGCCTTCTCGGCGGCGGCGACGGCCTCGGCCAGGGCGGCCGGGTCCAGCAGGGCGACCTGCTTCGGGTCGTACGGATCGTTGCGGTAGCTCATGGCGTACGGGCACTCCCTCACGGCGGCGCCAGCCCTCACGGGCGGCTAGGCGAGTCTACGGACGCGCGGCTGTGCCGCAGCCCGCCGGTGGGAGTTACGCGGGAGGAAGGGTCGCAGCCCGCCGCCCGCCGACACCGGCGGGCTGGCTAAACGAACGCCGTGACGCGTTCACCATGCGGACGACTCCCCTGTGCTCAGTAGCGCGCGTGACGAGGTCAGCGCAGTGCTCTGGCTGAAGCGTACAGGCAGACGGCGGCGGCCGCAGCCAGGTTCAGGCTCTCGGCGCGGCCGTGCAGCGGCACCCGGACCCGGGCGTCGGCGGCGGCGGTCAGCTCCTCGGGCAGGCCGTGCGCCTCGGAGCCGAACAGCCAGGCGGTGGGGGCGGCGAGCCGCCCGTAGTCGATGAGGTCGTCGAGGTCGCTGTCGCCGTACCCGGTGGTAGCGAAAATCGAGAGCCCGGCGGCATGTAGCGCTTCGACCACCGCGCGGGGGTCGGCGGCGCGGACCACGTCGAGGTGGAAGAGGCTGCCGGCGGAGGCCCGCACGCACTTGCCGTTGTACGGGTCGACGGCGTCGCCGGCGAAGACCACCGCGCCCGCCCCGGCCGCGTCCGCGGTGCGCAGCACGGTGCCGGCGTTGCCCGGGTCGCGGATCTCGGCGAGCACCGCGACCAGGCGCGGGCCGGCGGCCAGGGCGGTCTCCAGCGGCACGTCGAGGTGCCGGCAGACGGCGACGAGGCCCTGCGGGGCGACGGTCTCGGCGAGCGCCGCCAGGGCCTCGTCGGTCACCTCGGAAACGGGTACGTCGGCCCGGGCGGCGGTCGCCGCCAGGTCGGCGTACCGGTCGAGGGCGGCCGGCGTACCGAAGAGTTCGGCGACCGTGCCCGCGCGGGCGAGGGCCTCGCGGACCGCCTGCGGGCCCTCGGCCAGGAACCGGCCGGTGGCCTCGCGGTCCCGGCGGCGGTGCAGCCGGCGGGCGGCGGCCACCCTGGGGGTCCGCGGGGTGAACCGGCCGGAGACAGCGTCGAGGCGCCTCCCGCGCGATGGTGACTGCATGGGAGACGCCTCGATCTGCTGCGGGTGGATCAGGCGGCCTGGGCCGCGGCGCCACCGGTGCCCTCGGCCGCCACGGCGGCGCGGGCCAGCTCGACGATCGCGGCGAACGCCGCGGCGTCGTTGACGGCCAGGTCGGCCAGGATCTTGCGGTCGACCTCGATGCCGGCCAGGCGCAGGCCCTGGATCAGCCGGTTGTAGGTCATGCCGTTGGCCCGGGCACCAGCGTTGATGCGCTGGATCCAGAGCTGCCGGAAGTCGCCCTTGCGGTCACGACGGTCCCGGTAGGCGTACTGCATCGAGTGCAGCACCTGCTCCTTGGCCTTGCGGTACAGCCGGGAGCGCTGACCGCGGTAACCGCTCGCGGTCTCCAGCAGGGTACGACGCTTCTTCTGGGCGTTCACAGCCCGCTTGACGCGTGCCATCTCAACTCCTTCTTCGGTTCAGGTGGCGCGCGTCAGCGGCCGAGCAGCTTCTTGATGCGCTTGACGTCAGCCTTGGCCAGCTCGACCGTGCCGGTCAGCCGGCGGGTCTGGGTGGAGGGCTTCTTCTCCAGGTTGTGGCGGAGGCCGGCCTGCTGGGCAACGATCTTGCCCTTGCCGGTCACCTTGACCCGCTTGCCCATACCCGTGTGGCTCTTCATCTTCGGCATGTGGAACGTCTTCTCCCTGTTACTGGCCGCTGGTGTCAGCGGTCGGGCCGGTCTCGCCGGCCTCCGGGGTCTCGCCGGCCTCTGGAGCACCGGCCTCCTCCGCGCCCCGTTCCCGAGGTCCACCGCGGGACGCCGTGGCGGCGACCGCGGAGGCCTTGACGGCCCGGTGCGGGGCGAGAACCATGATCATGTTTCGACCGTCCTGCTTCGGAGCGGCCTCGACGTATCCCAGGTCCGTGATCTCGGACTCGAGCCGGCGCAGGAGCCGGTAACCCAGCTCCGGGCGGCTCTGCTCGCGACCGCGGAACATGATCGTCACCTTGACCTTGTCGCCCGCCTTGAGGAACCGCACCACGTGACCCTTCTTGGTCTCGTAGTCGTGCGGGTCGATCTTCGGCCGGAGCTTCATCTCCTTGATGACGGTCTGCTGCTGGTTACGCCGCGCTTCGCGCGCCTTCAGTGCGCTCTCGTACTTGAACTTGCCGAAGTCCATGAGCTTGCACACCGGCGGGCGCGCCATCGGCGCAACCTCGACCAGGTCCAGGTCGACGTCCGCGGCCAGCTGCAGGGCGCGCTCCAGCGGGACGATGCCCACCTGCTCACCCTCAGGGCCGACCAGTCGGACCTCACGTGCCCGGATCTGCTCGTTCACGCGTGGTTCGACGCTGATGGGGCCTCCTCGAGTCGAGTGTCCTGCGTGTGGCGACCCCGTGGGCCCCCGGGTGGGGGCCGCCGGAAAGCAGAAGGCCCTGGCGCATGCCAGGGCCCGCTCGACCGGTCGGCACGATCACATGATCGCGCATCCGGGACCGGGACGTGCCCGAAACCGGGGACCGGACCCGGCCACCGTCAGGGGCGACTCGGGTGGGAGCAGGCGCTCCGCTTCAAGACCGCCCGCACGTCGGAACGGGGGCAGTCTGGTCGACTCGGCAACACTACACCCTCGCCCCAGGCATCCCCAAACCGGGCTCGCAGGTCAGCGCGGGTGTGACCGGGGGCTCAGCGACTCGTCTGGCCGGCCGCCGACGCGGCCAGGTGGGCCTGGTGCAGCCGGCGCAGCGCGCGGACGCCCTCGACCGCGATCTGCTCGTCGGCCGCCTGGAGGGCGACCATCGGGACCAGGTCGTCGTCGTGCAGCTCCAGGCTGGCCCAGGGGGCGCCCCGGTCGAAACGCACCCTGCGGACGACCTCCCAGGGCAGCTCGTACGAGCCGATCACGTTGCGCACCCGCACGCCCCGGGCGTCCGCCTCGATCCGGGGGCGGGTGAAGAGCAGGATGGCCAGCGCGCCGAGGACGCCCAGGCCGACCATGGCGAGCTGGTCGCCGCGCTGGAAGGTGCCGTAGCCGTCGCCGGTCCGGCCGGTGAGCGAGGTCGCCACCAGGCTGAAGACCACCAGGACGGCGGCGGCCGAGGCCCAGCAGACCACCCGGATGCGACGGGGCTTGAGGCGGATCAGCTCGGTATCGCTCACCCCACCAGTCTGCCACCCGGTCCCGGGCGGTGGTCCGCCGCCACACGGCCGGCGCCCCCGTCGCCCGACAACGCAGGCGGTGTCAGCCGGCCGGCGGAGCGGGCCGGTCGGCGTACGCGGAGCCCCGCCGCCGCCGTCCCGCCGGATCCTCCGG
>NZ_JAGPYL010000207.1:0-6161 GCF_018070095.1 Micromonospora sp. U56 | reverse complement strand
CATCCCCGCCACGATCTCTGTTGCACACACATCGCGATCATGGCGGGGATGATCTATTTGTCGAGCACCGCCAATCGGCGCGTCTCGCTATAACCCTCAGCCCTCAACCGGTTACCCGACGGTCTCTAACAAACCCGGGTGCGGACCGAGGCCTCGACGTTGTTGTGTCCAACGCGGCGGCTCAGGTCAAAGCGCTCGCTACGCCTGTGGGACGCCCTGACGTCCAGCGTCTGCGCGGCGCGCTTCAACGTGTCCACAGTGCTGTTCTTCAGCCTGAACGGCTATTCACCCGGTGCCATCGAGTACGCCAACCAAGTTCGGATCGCGCTCTTCACGTTCGGCCCGGGCCTCGTGCCCTCTCCCGTCAACGACTTCGCGCGGCATCTGGCAATTCTGGCCACTCCTGCTGCCGGACCGAACACACCGACGAGCATGGCCTTCGGACCAGGGCTGCGCAGAGCTGGATGGCGCGAGTGGAGCACGGCCGCCAAGATCGCCGTCGTGCTCGTCACCCCGGCTGTCGTCACTATCGCCGGTCCCGTGCTGTTCGCCGTAGGCCGAGAGGCGACGCGACGGTCAGCGCAAGAAGCGAGCACCTTCGACGGTGTCGCCCAGCGACGAGCGATCGTCACGACCGCAGGAGTGGCCGGCACGATCATGCTGCTCTCGGTCGCAGTTCAGAACCTTGTTTGGGCCATCACCGGCGACGCACCAGCCGACGGATCACCCGGCTTCGGTGCAGTACTCGGCGCCGGCCTGGGCTTCGCGATGATCATTGCGCCGAACTTCGTAGCGCGTGCAGGCAAGCTGGCGTGGCTTTGGGTTCCCCGGATGCTGTGGAATCCCCAACAGGAGACTGATCCATCTGCCCTGCGCTGAGCCGGCTGCCGGCCCGGATGCCCTCGCGAAGCGCGGGCGAGGTGGGGCGTTGGCCGAGGACGAGGCGTACGACGGACCCTGGGATGGTCCAGGTCCGTGTGTGGTTGGTTAGCATGCCCGGCGATGATGTTTCTTCTTCGCTCCCTGCGGCTACGCCGCGCCGCCCGTAGGCATTTCGGCTGGCAGCAGCTGCGCCCCACCCAGCTGCGCGCGATGCGCACGCTACTGGCCGGCCGCGACGCGCTGGTCGTGCTGCCCACCGGGGGCGGGAAGTCTGCTGTGTATCAGGTCCCCGCCACGCTCCTGCGCGGCCCCACCGTGGTGATCTCACCGCTGCTGGCATTGCAGCAGGATCAGGTCGGCAACCTCAACGACCGGGACGATCCGGCGTTGCGGGCGGTTCGGATCAGCTCAGCGGAGAGCCCGAGCAAGCAGGCGGCTGCCCTGGCCGAGCTGCGCTCGGGTGCTGCGAAGTTCCTGTTCATCACGCCGGAGCAGCTCAGTTCGCCGGAGCGGCTGGCCGAGGTCCGCGCGCTGCGTCCGGCGCTGGTGGCGGTTGACGAGGCGCACTGCATCTCGTCGTGGGGCCACGACTTCCGCCCTGACTACCTCACTCTCGGTCACCTTATCCGCGGCCTGGGCCGCCCGCCGGTGGTGGCGCTGACCGCCACAGCCTCGCCGCCGGTGCGGGAGGAAATCACCGCGCGGCTCGGCATGCGTAAGCCGCGGCTGGTTCTATCCGGATTAGACCGTTCGAACCTATTCGTCGCCGCCGTGCATTGTCCCAGCGAGGACTACCGCTGGCGGAGGCTGCTTACCCTGCTCAAGGAGGCCGACCCGCCCGGTATCGTGTACGTGCCGACCCGGCGTGCCGCCGAGGACCTCGCGCAACGGCTGTCCGACGCGGGTTATCCCGCGCAGGCATACCACGGCGGCATGGCGGCCGGGGTGCGTCGCCGTCGTCACCAGGATTTCCTCGCCGACCGGGTGCCCATCATGGTTGCCACCTCGGCGTTCGGCATGGGCATCGACAAGCGAAACCTTCGTTGGGTAGCACACGTGGCGTTGCCCGACTCACCGGACAGCTACCTCCAGGAGATCGGGCGGGCAGGGCGCGACGGTGAGTTCGCCCGGGCGTTGCTGCTCCACCGAGCCGAGGACATTGCCTTGCAACGCTTTTTCAACGGCGGCGCGCCTGAACTGGGAGAGCTGCGAGCCGTCGCAGCCGCCCTGCATCGCGGCCCGCTCACCCGCACCGCTCTGGCAAAGGTCACCGGGCTGAACCAGCGCAAGGTCGCCAGCCACATCGGTCTGCTTGAGCAGGTCGGTGCGGTAGCGACGGGGCCCAAGGGTGAGCTCAGCGTCGCTCGGTATGCCCCCCTGCCCGACCAGGCGGCTCGGGAGGCGCTGGCCGAGTACGCCCGCTATCAGGCCGGGCAGCGTTCGCGTACCGACATGATGCGCCGCTTCGCCGAGAGCCCGGGCTGCCGGATGCAGTCGCTGCTGGGCTACTTCGGAGAGCAGTTGAGCCGCCCCTGCGGGCACTGCGACAACTGCGACGGCGGCACCTCAGAGGTGCTCCCGGAAGACGGGCCGTACCCACTGCACAGCATCGTGCGGCACGCCAAATGGGGATCAGGCATGGTCCTCGGGTACGAAAACGACCGCATGACCGTGCTCTTCGACGACGTAGGCTACAAGACCCTGTCAGTCTCCGTTGTGCAAGCGCAAGGCCTGCTGGCACTCGCCGCGGACGGCCGCTAACCTCTTCGCCCGCCGCGCCGATGCACGACCATCAGTCTGGTGCCTCCTGTGTCGCGGGGCGGCGCATGCGGCGGGTGAATCGGCTCCTCGGGGTGTTCGCCACGGCCGGCCCCACCGATTGTCATGATCGTTGTCTCGCCTGGACCTGGCGTGCCAGGTCTCGGTTGGGTGTTCGCACGTCTCGTCCTCGGCCACGTCGTCGGGCCAGACGTTCCGCTCGCCAACCAGATGACGTCCCGCGCGGAGCGCCGGCGGTGACTCCGAGAAGCCGTAACGATCGCCAACCCGGCGGCGAGCGCCAGAAGGTACGTCGACTGGTTCTCCGTGCCCTCCGGCTCCACCAGCTACAACTACATCGACGCCCTCACCAAGCCGGCCTTCAGCGCGGTGGCGGTGACCGGCGGCAACGCGCCGCGCCCCAGCGGCACCTCCTGGGCCATGCCCAGTTCGGTGACCGCCAAGCCGCCCCAGCCAGCGGTTGGCTGCTCTGCGGCACCGTGCAGATCCGAACCGACACGAACATGCTGATTGACAGCGGTGACGGGGTGGTGCGGAGCGTCGGCGGAAAACTCCGCGAGCCAAGAGGCCCGTCCCGGTTTGGGGACGGGCCTCTTGTGGTCCCCGGGGGGCAGGCCCAGTTGGCGCTGGCGCAACTCAAGGCGGCCGACAAAGCCAATTGGGAGGCCAGGAACCGCGCGATGGAACCCGTTTTCGGCCTTCGCTCGAAACAGAGGCCCAGCACATAGCGGGCCTCTGGTCAGGCCCCCAGGAGCCCGCCATCCACGCTGGCGTAGGCGTCGCCGTGTACATCGATGTCGCCCGCGACGCTGCCAATGCCGTGCACCGTGCCACCCAGATCGCCGGTCACGCCGCCGACACCGAGGCCACCAACAGTGCCGTCCCACGTGCCGCCAGCGTCACCGGTCACATCGCCAGGCAGGCCCGTGACGCCATCCACCGTCCCACCCAGGTCACTCGTCACGCCGCCGACAACGAGACCGCCAACAGTGCTGTCCAGGGTGCCGTCGAGATCGCCGGTCACGCCGTCAGCCAGGGCGGTGACGCCGTACACGGTGCCGCCCAGGCCGCCGGTCACGCCGCTGACGCCGAGACCACCGACGGTGCTCTCCGGGGTGCCGGTCACGCCGCTGAGGCTGACGCCGTCGAGCGTGGCGCCCACGTCGCCAGTCACACCGGTGGGGCCGAGTCCGCCGAGGGTGCTGTCGAGGGTGCCGGCCGCGCCGCTGAGCCCAATCCCGTCGACGGCGACACCCGCGCTTGCGCCGAGGCTGCCTCCGGCCAGCAAGGATGTGACACCCTGTACAGGAAGGTGGTCGGCGACCATTGGAACGGTGTCCTGCACGTCGGCCGGGGTCACGTCGTGGAGGCCAGCGTTGTTCAGCGCGGCTTGCGGGTCCGCCTCGTACGTCGCTCGGGCGTCGACGTTCGTGAGTAGTCCGAAGACGAAGTCCTGCAGGCTCTGCGGCGAGGCCATCCCAGCGCTTACGCCCATGTCGGCGGTGGATCCCGCACTGGCGCTGGGATCGACGCTGGTGGTCGTGGTCGTATCGGCACTTACCTCGCTGTTGCCGGTCCAGTCGGCGGCAGAGGTCGAGTTCACGTCGGCGGTCGATGTGGTGCTGGCGCTTGCACTCATGTTGCCGGTCTCCTCGATGGGTGTTGTTAGGACGTGGTCCGGACAAGATCGTCCGGACCCGCGCTCGACGGTAGGGCGAAACAGCGGTATCAGGCATCGGGGGTGCACCCCCGGCTTATCTCGCCGGGTTAGGGCACGGATGCCGTCCGGCGTTAGGGGATTTACGGGGTCATGGGTCAAACCCCCAGTCGCTAGCGCCTGACTAGTCGTCGGAGGCGCGGCGGGTGGGTCGTGAGGTGTGACATCCGGTCATCGAACTGACGGTGTCAGCGAGAGTGCCTGTGGCCGGCTGCACCGAGTGCCACCTTCAGGCATCCGGCCTGCGCGCCCAACGCCATCACAGGGCGTAGGCGCTGTTCGGGCGAGAGCGGGCGGGACCCCGGGGACGGGGATCCCGCCCGCACCCAGGTCGCGCACCCCGGCCTCTTGATGAACAGGCGTCGAGGGCCAGGGTCCCGGTCGACCTCAGGCTCTGGGCGCCGACACGGCGGCTTGGGCATCGACGATTCCCCAGCCGTAGATCGGCGTGTAGACACCACGCAGGCCGAGCGGGGTGCGAGCGGTCGACATCAGTACCGAGTACACGTTGTCGAGGCTGCGCTGCTGGGCGAAGAGCAGGGCCGCGACTCCTGATACGTAGGGCGTGGCCATCGACGTGCCGGCGTAGGCGTCGTAGTTGCTCTGCCCGCAGGTGTCCGAGCCGGTACCTAGCGGGACGCTGGACCACACGTCGTCGTCGCAGTTAACGAGGCCAGCACCGCCGGGGGCGGCCACCGCCTTCAGGTCAGCTTTCACGCCGAGGTTGGAGTACCACGCCTTCACCTCGTTGCGGTCCGTGGCGGCGACGCAGAGGGCGCCGGCTTCCCAGGCTGGGGTGTCGCAGAGCGGTGCCGTCTCGTTGCCGGTGGCGGCGATGACGGCTACGCCCTTCGCGTGCGCGTAGGTGATCGCCTGCGTCGCGGCCGACTCCAGCCCAGTGAGGGTGAGCGCCTGGGAACCCGGCAGCGCGCCGAGACTGAGGTTGACCACCTTTGCGCCGTGGTCGGCTGCGTAGCGGATACCCGCGGCGATGTCGGCGAAGCTGCCACTGCCCGCCTCCAGCACCTTGATCGGCATGATCTTCGCGTCGGGGGCAACGCCCGCGATACCGACCCCGTTGCCGGTGGCCGCGGCCGCGATGCCCGCAACATGGGTGCCGTGCTCGTCGCCGGCGTCGGGCTTGCCGTTGGGGCCCCGCCAGTCGCCGTTGCCGCAGGAAGTCGCACCGCAGTCGACGAAGGTGGCGCCGGGAACGAGCTTGGACGCCAGATCCGGGTGGTTGAGGTCGACGCCGGTGTCGACAACCGCGATCACCACACCGGCTCCCGTGCTGGTCGCCCAGGCCTGTTCGGCGTGGACCTGCCGCAGGCCCCACTGCTTGTCGTACAACGGATCATTGCCAGCCGCCTGGGCGGGCGTCGCGGCGACGGCCACGAGGACAGTGGCCAGCGTGGTACCGGCGATTAACTGGGTGATCGACATGAGACCTCTCCTCAGGATGCGACGGCGCTTCATCTGTAGATCGATGATCATGTGCGAAACGCAACAGTGAAGGCAGCTGATCACCGCCGGGCGACCCCTGAAGTCGGGCAATCCGTACGAGCTGATGACGGTGATGCCTCGCCGCTACCGCTAGAGGGACAGCGGCCGGTGCGCCAACGCGGGTATAGACATCGTCGACGGGAAGGCGCCGCGCCGGAACTTGTCAAGGTCGGTGGGACCAGTGGGTGTTACGCCGCTTGGGGTAGTGGTTGATCGGTTGCCGGTTCGGGTGGGTTGATCCAGACGGCGTCGGGCAGGTGCAGCGCTTTCGGTCTGGGCC
>NZ_JAGPYL010000206.1:0-6199 GCF_018070095.1 Micromonospora sp. U56 | reverse complement strand
GTTAAGCACGCCGCCAGCGTTCGTCCTGAGCCAGGATCAAACTCTCCAACAAAAACTTGTCGAAAAACTGTCCTGACAACAAAAGTGTTGCCAAAGGAATCCCAACCAACAGCACTCCCGAAGAAGAGCTGCCAGTCCGGGGTATAAATCATAATTGGCACTGGCTTTTCAAGCACCCTGTTGAGTTCTCAAAGAACAACCACACACCGCCCGGAAACCCCCCGAAGAGGACCCCGACCCGGGGCATTCTCGCTCTGTCGTGGCCGCCGCTCTCGCGCCGGGCACTTTTACTACGTTACCTCACCGTCTTCCCCGTGTCAACCGGTGTGTCCCGGTCCATCACGCTTCGTACGGGTTGGCGCCCACGACCACGCGCAGCGGTCACCCGCAGCGCTTGATCATCGGATTTGGCAGGCCGGCCGCTGCGGTCTCCCGCAAGCTCGCCCGGTGCCCTGCCGGTCGACAACCTTACCCGGTCGGTTCCGCCTCGCCAAATCCGCCTCGCAGCGTCTTCGGGGCACCGCCCGGTCCCAGGCTCCGAGGGGTACAACCCTTCGGTGCCGGGAGTTCTTCCCGCGCTCCGGCCTCCAGGTCTTTCGCCCTGTTTCGTCCGTTCCGCGCTGGCAGAGAGAAAGTTACGCGTCTGCGGGTTTGATCGTCAAATCCAGGGGTAGCGTCCCCCGTCACATCATCTTCCCTCAACTATCCCCGCAGGTCAGGCGTTTCGCGCCAGCGCGCCGGAGGTCGAGGTCCCGCCGACAGGGGTAGCAACACACGGGGCGGACGGAAGATTCCGGGACGCCGCTGAAGGCATGACACCGCGGGTGAGGGACCGGCGCGACGCGGCTCCAGCTCGGCATGTTCCAGCGCGGCGTGCTCCCCCGCGCTGAGACGGGCCAGGCAGCTGAGTTCGCGGCCGCTGGTCTGCCGCTCCCTCCAGGGAAAGGAGCCCGGTGGTTGCGCACCACGGGCCAGGGAAGAGGAGCCCGGTGGTCCCGCACCATGGGTTGGAGAGTTGACTGCGCGCTTCAGGCTGGAGCGGAGGTCAGAAGGTCACCCCGCCGTCGCCGGAGCTGACAGGCCAGGGAGCGGCCTCGTTCAGTGGGGGGACCCGGCGGGTCAGGCGGACCGCCGGCGGGCGGCGAGCCAGCCGCGTACGCCGAGCACGCCGACGGTCGTGCCGATCGCCAGCGACGTGGCGATCAGCAGGGCGTGCACCCAGAGGAAGCCGGTCGGTGTGCCGTCGCCGACCGTGCCGGTCGACCAGGCGCGCGGGTCGTTCCAGATGGCGACCGCGAACCGCGGCCAGATCACCCAGCTCCACACCCCGACCGCGACGAGGAACACGGACCAGCCACGGGAGAGCACCATGGCTGGCCAGTATGCCAGCGGACGACGCCCGGCCGACCGGTACCCGCAGCTCAGTGTGCCGCCCACCGGCCGCTCGGTCCCCCGGAGCCCGCGACGGGCACGGACCCCGGGACCGGGAGCGGTCAGAAGCAGGTGCCGATGCCACCGATCGCCGGGTTCGCCCGGTCGTGGTGGTGCACGGTGCCGTCCGGGTCGGCCATCAGCGCGCCCCAGATGATGCAACCACCGCGGACGTACGCCCGGGTGGGGCCGGCCGCGAACGGCCGGTTGCCGTCGTCGGTCCGGGTGGGCAGGTACTGGGCGGCGAGGTAGACCTGGGTACGGGTCAGCATGCCGACGTACGCCGCCTTCACCGTCACCGTGCAGCCGTACCCGGTCACCGGGTTTTAGAGCAGGTGCACGGTGCCGAGCCGGGCGCCGGTCGCCTGGTTGCGGATGGGGTCCTGGTCGATCTCGGTGTGGCCGAGACCGCAGAGCGACTGCGCGGTGTACGGGTTGACCGCCGCCTGCGCCGACGCCCCGCCGGCGCCGACGAGACCCACCGCCAGGGCCGTCACGATTCCGATACGCCGAATGGTGCGAAACATCTGCGTCCCCTTTCTCGGTGCTGCCGGATGCCGGACCAGAATCGTCGGCGGCACCCGCCGGACGAATGTGCTAAGTGGACACTGCCCGCCCCGGCCGGGTGTGCGTGGAAACGATCACAGCGTCGCTGACCAGCGGTCCGACGGCGGAATAAATAGACGCTCACCGAATATGACGTACTTCGCACCGCACGCATTCGTGTGAACGAAGAAATTGCCGTCCCGTTTCCCGCGCGCCCGAGCGGGGCACTCCGGAGGTGGACGACGACGAATCGGAGGTGTCCGCAGATGCAGCCGTTCAACCCGTGGACCTGGCGCGATCCGGCGGCGCTCGCCGGCGGGTACGACCGGGCGGACCCGGGCGAGGAGCCCCGGCGGCGGACCGAGCACGACGGCCCCGACGCTCCCGGCCCGGGGACCCCGGTGGACCTGGTGGGCTACCGGGTGGAGGCCACCGACGGCCGGATCGGCGCGATCGACGAGGCCAGCGACGACGCCGACGCCCGCTACCTGGTGGTGGACACCGGGCCGTGGATCTTCGGCCGCAAGGTGCTGCTGCCGGTGGGCACGATCGCCCGGGTCGACCACCTGGAGCGGGTGGTGCACGTCGACCGCACCCGGGAGCAGGTCAGGGAGTCGCCGGCCTTCGACCCGGACGCGTTCGGCGAGCCGGCCTACCGCCACCGGGTGGGCAGCTACTACGAGGAGAGCTACCGCAGGGGCTGACCCGATCGGCCGGGCCCCACGGTCCGCGTCGGTGCGGTTACCGTGGACGCATGGTCCGGCCGGTCACCCTCGCGCCGGAGGCCGTCGACGGCCTCCCGCGTGACCTCCTGCCGTCCTTTCCGAGCGGCCCCGGCGACGGCCGGGAGCGGATCCTCGACGTGCTTCGTGCCGGTGGGTTGCGGTTCCGCGCCGGCGCGCGATGGCGGTTCGTGCTCTGACGAGCCGACCCACCGACCCTCAGGCGACCACGCCCCGGGTCGATCGCGCGCGCGTGCACGTCCCGTCAATCCTCGGCACGAAAGGCCCATCATCATGTCCGTTGCACGGATGCTCACCGGGGACCGCCCCACCGGGCGGCTGCACCTCGGTCACTACGTCGGCAGCATCGCCAACCGGGTGGCGCTGCACCGACGGTACGAGAGCTACTTCATCATCGCCGACCTGCACATGCTGACCACCCGCCACCGCCGCGAGGACATCGCCCAGGTGTCCCGCAACGCCCGGGAGATGGTCACCGACGTCCTGGCGTGCGGGGTCGACCCGGCCCGGGCGACGTTCTACCTCCAGTCCGCCATCCCCGAGGTCGGCGACCTGAACACGCTGTTCCAGAACCTGGTCACCGTGCCGCGCCTGGAACGGGTGCCATCGGTGCGGGAGATGGCCAGGGACGCCGGCCGCGCGGAGATCCCGTACGGCCTGCTGGGCTATCCCGTTCTCCAGGCCGCCGACATCCTCTGCGTGAAGGCGCAGGTGGTGCCGGTCGGCAAGGACAACGCGGCGCACGTCGAGGTGACCCGCGAGATCGCCCGCCGCTTCAACCACCTGTACGGCGAGGTCTTCCCGGTGCCGGAGATGATCGCCTCCGACACGCCCACCCTGGTCGGCACCGACGGCCAGGGAAAGATGAGCAAGAGCAGGGGAAACGCCATCGCGATCGCCGACGACGCGGCGACCGTGCGCCGCAAGGTGATGGCCATGTACACCGACCCGAACCGGGTCCGCGCCGACGTGCCGGGCACCGTCGCGGGCAACCCGGTCTTCGCGTACCACGACGTGTTCAACCCGGACCGCGCGGCGGTGCGGGAGCTCAAGTCGCGTTACCGGGCCGGTCGGGTCGGCGACGTCGAGGTCAAGGAGGCCCTGGCGGCGGCGCTGAACCGGTTCCTCGACCCGATCCGGGAGCGTCGCGCCCGGATCGAGGCCGACGCCGGCCTGGTCGACCAGCTGATCGTGGACGGCACCGAGCGGACCCGTGAGCAGGTCCGCCGGACCGTGGTCGAGGTCCGCCGGGCGATGGGGCTGACCGGGGCGTACCAGCAGGTGCGGCGCCGGGCCGAGCGCGCGCGCAAGGCCGCCGCCACTGCCTGACGGCGACGGTACGGCGACCGGGCCGGCCGGGGAACGCGGTGTACACGTCGCCGGCCGGCCCGCTAGGCTCTCCGACATGACCAGCGCGCCTGCCCACACCACCGGACCGTCCTGTGACGTCCAGGTCGGTGCGGAGCGACGCCGGCGATCCGTCGCCCGCCCGCGCTGACCTTTTCCCTGCGACCGGCGGATCGAGCCGCCGGTCATCGCCGTTCGTCCTCGGTCCGCCCGCATTCTCCCGTGTCCAGATCCGCGTGACCGCGCGGATCCGAGCGAGATCGGCGTACCCATGGATCTTGAAAGACTGCTCACCGACCGGCTGGCGCCGGCGTTCGCGACCGTGGCCGGCGGCCCGGTCGACCCCCTGGTGCGGCGCTCCCCGCGCGCGGACTTCCAGTCCGACGCGGCGCTGGCGCTGGCCCGGCGGCTCGGACGCCCGCCGCGCGACATCGCCGCGGCGGTGCTGGACCACGCGAAGCTGGACGACGTCTGCGCGGCCGCGGAGGTCTCCGGGCCGGGCTTCCTCAACCTGACGGTGGCCGACCGGACGCTGGCCGCCCTGGTCTCCGGGCTGGCCGGCGACGACCGGCTCGGCGTGCCGATGGCGCCCGCGCCGGAGACCGTGGTGGTCGACTACTCGGCGCCGAACGTGGCCAAGGAGATGCACGTGGGGCACCTGCGCTCCACGGTCATCGGCGACGCCGCGGTCCGGCTGCTCGACTGGCTCGGGCACCGGGTGGTGCGGGTCAACCACCTGGGGGACTGGGGCACCCCGTTCGGAATGCTGATCGAGCACCTGGTCGACCTCGGGGAGGCCGAGGCGACGCAGGAGCTGTCGATGGGCAACCTCGACTCGTTCTACAAGGCGGCCCGGGTGAAGTTCGACGCCGACGAGGCGTTCCGGGAGCGGTCGCGGCAGCGGGTGGTCGCGTTGCAGGGCGGCGACGAGCGGACGCTGCGGCTGTGGCGGCTGCTGGTGGAGCAGTCCGAGCGGTACTTCCTGACCGTGTACGAGCTGCTCGACGTGACGCTGACCCGGGACGACTTCCGGGGCGAGAGCGCCTACAACGACCGGCTGGGCGGGGTCGTCGACGAGCTGGACCGGCTCGGGCTGCTGCGCCCCAGCGACGGCGCGGACTGTGTCTTCCCGCCCGGGTTCACCGGCCGGGACGGCGAGCCGTTGCCGCTGATCGTGCGCAAGGGCGACGGCGGTTACGGCTACCCGGCCACCGACCTGGCGGCGCTGCGGCACCGGACCGACGACCTGGGCGCGACCCGGCTGCTCTACGTCGTCGGCCTGCCGCAGCGGCAGCATTTCGCGATGGTCTTCGCCGTCGCCGAGGCCGCCGGGTGGCTGCGCCCGCCGACCCGGGCCGTGCACCTCGGCTTCGGCTCGATCCTCGGCTCCGACGGGCGGATGCTGCGCAGCCGGGCCGGCGGCTCGGTGAAGCTGGTCGGGCTGCTGGAGGAGGCGGTCGCCCGGGCCACCGAACTGGCCCGGACCAAGAACCCCGAGCTGGACGCCGAGGCCGCCGCCGAGATCGGCCGGGCCGTCGGCATCGGCGCGATCAAGTACGCCGACCTGGCCACCGACCGGGCCCGGGACTACGTGCTGGACTGGGAGCGGATGCTCTCCCTGGACGGCAACACCGCGCCCTACCTCCAGTACGCGTACTCGCGGATCCGGTCGGTCTTCCGGCGGGCCGGGACGGACGCGCGGCCGGACGCGGAGGTCCTGCTCACCGAACCGGCGGAGCGGGCGCTGGCGTTCGAGCTGCTCGGCTTCGCGGGGGTGGTCGCCGAGGTGGAGCGGACCCTGGAGTTCCACCACCTGGCCGGCTACCTGCACCGGTTGGCCAGCACGTTCAGCGCCTTCTACGAGCGCTGCCCGGTGCTGCGCGCCTCGGGCGAGCTGCGGGAGAGCCGGCTGGTGCTCGCCGACCTCACCGCCCGGACGCTGCGGCAGGGATTGCACCTGCTCGGCATCCGGACCGTCGAGCGGATGTGACCGGGTGGCGCGCGGCTAGTAGTACTTTGTCATGATCGGATGGGGTCTAGGGGTTTTCGTCTGGTGGGGAAGCGGGTTTTGCAGGTGGGGCAGGCGCCGGCGAGGCGGACGAGGAGATGTTGCAGGTCGCGGAGGACTGCGT
>NZ_JAGPYL010000205.1:0-6263 GCF_018070095.1 Micromonospora sp. U56 | reverse complement strand
GGCGCGGACTTGTCGACCGCGTCCGCGCCGTGCACGGCCAGCCCGGCGGCGACGTCCGCCGGGCCGGCCAGCAGGTCACCCATGTCGCCACCCGCGCCGGGTGGCGGCGTGGAGCATCGCGGGGCGGGGCCCCGCGACGCCTCCGACGCATTCCGTCACGCGTTGCCCCCGGCCTGCTCGGCGGCCCGCGCGCTGCCCTTGGCGGCCTTGTTCGGGGCGCCGGTGCCCTGCGCGGCGGCGGTGAGCGACTTGCGCACCCCGTCGAGCAGCTCCAGCCAGCTGGCCTCGAACTTCTCCACGCCTTCCCGCTCCAGGGTGGCGATCACGTCGGACATGTCGACGCCCACCGACTCCAGGTCGGTGAAGACCTTGCGGGCCTCGTCGTACGCCCCGGTGATGGTGTCGCCCCGGGTCTCGCCGTGGTCGGCGTAGGCGTGGATGACCGATTCCGGCATGGTGTTGACCGTGCCGGGGGCGATCAGCTCCTCGACGTAGATGACGTCCCGGTAGTCCGGGTTCTTCGTCGAGGTGGACGCCCACAGCGGCCGCTGCGGGTGGGCGCCCGCGTCGGCCAGGGCCTGCCAGCGGTCGGAGGAGAAGACCTCGCCGTAGCGCTCGTACGCCAGCCGGGCGTTGGCGACGGCCGCCTTGCCGCGCAGCGCCTTGGCCTCGTCGGAGCCGAGCTTCTCCAATCGCTTGTCGACCTCGGAGTCGACGCGGGAGACGAAAAACGACGCCACCGAGCCGATCTTGGACAGGTCGTGGCCGTTCGCCTTCGCCTGCTCCAGGCCGGCGAGGAACGCCTCCATCACCGCGGAGTACCGGTCCAGGCCGAAGATCAGCGTCACGTTCACGCTGATCCCCTCGGCCAGGGTGGCGGTGATGGCCGGCAGGCCCGCCTCGGTGGCCGGGATCTTGATGAAGAGGTTGGGGCGGTCGATCAGCCACCACAACCCCTTGGCCTCGGCGACCGTCTTCTCGGTCTCGTGGGCCAGCCGCGGGTCCACCTCGATGGAGACCCGGCCGTCGACCCCGGCGGTCGCGTCGTACGCCGGCCGCATCACGTCGCAGGCCCACCGCACGTCGTACGTGGTCAGCAGGCGAACCGCCTCTTCGACCTCCAGGCCACGGGTGGCGAGGTCCTTGAGCTGCCAGTTGTACTCGTCCGCGTCGCTCAGCGCCTTGGCGAAGATGGTCGGGTTGGACGTCACCCCGACCAGGTGCTTCTCTCGGCGCAGCTGGTCCAGCCCGCCGGAGCTCAGTCGGGTCCGGGAAAGATCGTCGAGCCAGATCGCCACACCCGCGGCGCTGAGCTCACCCAGCCTGTCAGTCATGCCGTCCACGCTCCCCTCAGTTGCCGGTCGTGAAACCGGTGATGTCGCCCACCCGGGTCAGCGCCGCGTGCGCGGCGGCCACGATCCGGTCGGGGGTGAACCCGAACTGCTCGAAAAGCACAGTGTGTGGGGCGCTGGCGCCGTAGTGCTCCAGGCTCACGCTCTCGCCGCACTCGCCGACGATCCCGCGCCACGACATGGCGATGCCCGCCTCCACGCTCACCCGTGCCTTTACCCCGCGCGGCAGCACCGACTCCCGGTACGCCTCGTTCTGCTCGTAGAACCACTCCTGGCAGGGCATCGAGACGACTCGGGTGGGGGTGCCGTCGGCCTCCAGCCGCTCCCGGGCGGTGAGGCAGAGCTGCACCTCGGAGCCGGTGCCGACGATGATCACCTGCGGCTTGCCGGTGGACGCCTCGGCCAGCACGTAGCCGCCCTTGGTGACGCCCTCGGCGCTGCCCAGCGTCTCCCGGTCCAGCGTCGGCAGCGCCTGACGGCTCAGCGCCAGCGCGGTCGGCCGGTCGGTGTGCTCCAGCGCCTGCCGCCAGGCCCAGGCGGTCTCGTTGGCGTCCGCCGGGCGGACCACGTCCAGGCCGGGGATGGCCCGCAGCGCGGTCAGGTGCTCCACCGGCTGGTGGGTCGGGCCGTCCTCGCCCAGGCCGATCGAGTCGTGCGTCCAGACGTAGACCACCGGCAGCTTCATCAGCGCCGCCAGCCGCACCGAGGGGCGCATGTAGTCGCTGAACACCAGGAAGGTGCCGCCGTACGGGCGGGTGCCGCCGTGCAGGGCGATGCCGTTGAGGATCGCTCCCATGGCGTGCTCACGGATGCCGAAGTGCAGCGTGCGGCCGTACTCGTGGCCCGGGAAGTCCTTGGTGGCGTGGGTGGCCGGGATGAAGGACGGCTCGCCCTTCATGGTGGTGTTGTTGCTCTCCGCCAGGTCGGCCGAGCCGCCCCAGAGCTCCGGCAGCACCGGGGCGAGCGCCTCCAGCACCTTGCCGGAGGCGGCCCGGGTGGCCACGCCCTTGGCATCGGCGGGGAAGGTCGGCAGGGCCTCGGTCCAGCCCTGCGGCAGCACCCGGCCGGCCATCCGCTCCCAGAGCGCCTTGCGCTCGGGGTTGGCCTGCGACCAGGCGTCGAACGCGGTGGTCCACTCCCGCTGGGCGGCCTCGCCGCGGCTCATCACCTGGCGGGCGTGGCCCAGCACCTCCTCGTCGACCTCGAAGCTCTGCGCCGGGTCGAAGCCGAGCAGCTGCTTGGTGGCGGCCACCTCGTCGGCGCCGAGCGCCGAGCCGTGGATCTTGCCGGTGTTCTTCTTGTTGGGTGCGGGCCAGCCGATGATGGTGCGCAGCGCGATGAAGGAGGGACGCCCGGTCTCCGCCTTGGCGGCCAGCAGCGCCTGGTGGAGCGCCGCCACGTCCTCGTGGTAGTCGCCCTGGTCGGCGTCGCCGGTCCGCCAGTCGACGGTCTGCACGTGCCAGCCGTACGCCTCGTAGCGGGCCGCCACGTCCTCGCTCTTGGCGATCCGGGTGTCGTCCTCGATGGAGATCTCGTTGTCGTCGTAGATCACCGTGAGGTTGCCCAGCTGCTGGTGCCCGGCGAGCGCGCTGGCCTCGTGGCTGATGCCCTCCTCGATGTCGCCGTCGGAGGCGATGCACCAGATGTCGTGGTCGAAGACCGAGCCGCCCGGCTCGCTCTCCGGGTCGAACATGCCCCGCTCGCGGCGGGCGGCCATCGCCATGCCGACCGCGTTGCCCAGGCCCTGGCCGAGCGGGCCGGTGGTGGTCTCCACGCCGGGGGTGTGCCCGTGCTCCGGGTGGCCGGGGGTGAGCGAGCCCCACTGCCGCAGCGACTGCAGGTCCTCCAGCGCGAGGGGGTAGCCGGAGAGGAAGAGCTGGATGTAGAGGGTCAGGCTGGAGTGCCCGGCGGAGAGGACGAACCGGTCCCGGCCGGGCCAGTTCGGGTCGGCCGGGTTGTGGCGCATCACCCGGTTGAAGAGCAGGTACGCCGCGGGCGCCAGGCTCATCGCGGTGCCCGGGTGGCCGTTGCCGGATTTCTCCACGGCGTCCATGGCCAGCACGCGGACGGTGTCGACGGCCCGGCGGTCGAGGTCGGTCCAGTTGAGTGCGGGGTGCTCGGGTCGGTTGGCAGCCACGATGGTTGTGCTCCTCGGCAGATGGGCGGAACCCTCACTGATGACCCTATCGAGCGGCCCTAAACGTCCGCCCGGGGATCACTCCACCCTGTTGGGTACGGGTCGGACGGGTCTGGTCGTTCAGCCCATCGGTGTGACGGCCCGCACCGTTGTCGGGTCGCCCGGGCAGCCAAAACGACGACGCGTAGTCTGTGGGTCGGTGTGTGGACCCTTCCCGGTCCCGCCGACCTGATCACCCCTGCCGATGCCGGAAGGTGGCAATCCGTGAGCATGATCACCGAGCGCCCCGTCAGCAACTCTGCCGGGCAGCCGCCGGTGCGCACGGTGGTCGCGGAGCCGGCCCGCCGCGACGTTCGGTCGGTCGTCGCCGCGTACGTCGCGTTGACCAAGCCCCGCATCGTCGAGCTGCTGCTGGTTACCACGGTGCCGGCGATGATGCTCGCCGACGGCGGCCTGCCCTCGCTCTGGCTGGTGGCCGTGGTGCTGGTCGGCGGATCGCTCGCGGCCGGCGCGGCCAGCGTGATCAACTGCTACATCGACCGGGACATCGACCAGCTGATGCGGCGTACGAAGCGCCGCCCGCTGCCGGCGCACACCGTCTCGCCGCGCAACGCGCTCGTCTTCGGCCTGGTGCTGGCGGCGGTGTCGGTGGTCCTGATGGCGGCCTTCACCAACCTGCTGGCGGCCGGGCTGACCCTGGCGGCGATCGTCTACTACGACGTCGTCTACACGCTCTGGCTCAAGCGGACCACCCCGACGAACACCTTCTGGGGCGGTGCCTGCGGGGCGGCCCCGGTGCTGATCGGCTGGGCGGCGGTGACCGGCTCGCTGGCGCCGCAGGCCTGGGTGCTCTTCGGCGTGGTCTTCTTCTGGCAGATGCCGCACTTCTACCCGCTGGCGATGAAGTACAAGGACGACTACGCCCGCGCGGGCATCCCGATGCTGCCGGTGGTGGCCTCGGCCCGCCGGGTCAACGCCGAGATCCTGACCTTCGCCTGGATCACCGTGCTGCTCTCGCTGGCGCTCTGGCCGATGGGGATGAGCCCGATCTACGGCGTGCCGACCCTGGTGGTGGGCGGGATCTTCGTGGTCGAGGCGCACCGGCTCTGCCGCCGGGTGACCCGGGGCGAGGCCGTCAAGCCGATGCGGCTGTTCCACTGGTCGACGACCTACCTGACCATCCTCTTCGCCGCCGTCGCCCTCGACGCGCTGGTCTGACCGCCACCGGGCGGCCGCTGATCGCCCCGGGTGGCCTTCCGGGCCGGTCCGGCACGGTCCGGACGATGAATTTCCAGAGTCGGTTTTCGGTCTGAGTCCCATCGACTCAACTCGGACTCATTGGGGCGATCTGGGCCGCCCGATTCGCCTTCATTTATCCGACAAGTACGGGCGATTCACCTGTGGTCTTCCTTAAACCCGTAGGTAATTGGCATCACAAATAGTTCATCCTTCTCGCACGTACGGGGGCATGTCTGCTTAGGCTTCGCGTCATGGCAGATGGTTCCGATACGACGCTGACGGCTGAGCAGACCGCCGAGAACGCCCCCAACGGGCTGGTCTCGGGCATCAAGTCGTTCGCCGCCGGCCACGGTGGCGCCAAGGCGGTCATCGAGTACGTCGGCAAGCGTGGCGCACGGATCGTCCTCGTCGGCGAGGACGGCGCGTGGGCCGACCAGTTCGCGGACGACACCGTCGTCGCGCGGCAGGCGTGCGCCAAGGCGGGAGTCACCGTCGAGAACGCCTGGGAGCGTGAACTGATGGACCAGATGCGTCCGAGCAACGACCTCTGGCGGTCGATGGCCCGGCGCACGATGGCCCGTTGACATAAATTGACCAACCACCACCAGTCGACCCGGGGGGAACCCCGGGTCGCTCTCGTCACCTGTGACCGGCTCGTCGACCTCGACCCGGACGACCGACTCGTACTCGCCCCGCTCGCCGACCGCGGCGTCACCGCCGAGGTGGCCGTCTGGGACGACCCGAGGGTCGACTGGGCCGGGTACGACCTGGTCGTGCTCCGCTCACCCTGGGACTACGCGCTGCGCCGCGACGAGTTCGTCGCCTGGGCGCAGACCGTGCCGGCCCTGGTCAACCCCGCCGACGTGGTCCGCTGGAACACCGACAAGCGCTACCTGGGCGAGTTGTCGGCGGCCGGCGTGCCGGTCGTACCGACCTCGTGGGTGGCGCCGGGGGAGACCTGGCGACCGCCCGCCGACTCCGGCGAGTACGTGATCAAGCCGGCGGTCAGCGCCGGCAGCCAGGACACCGGCCGCTACGACCTGGCCGACCCGGGGCACCGCGAGCTGGCCGCCGCGCACGTGCGGCGGCTGTCGGACGCCGGCCGGCTGACCATGGTGCAGCCGTACCTCGACGCCGTGGACACCGCCGGTGAGACCGCGCTGCTGTTCCTGGCCGGCCCGCAGGGGCTGGCGTTCAGCCACGCGATCCGTAAGGGCGCGATGCTGGACGGCCCGGATCTCGGCGTGGACGGGCTCTACAAGCCCGAGGAGATCAGCGCCCGCACCGCCGGTGCCGAGCAGTTGGCCGTCGCGGAGCGGGTCCTGGCCGAGGTGCCGGGCGGGACCGGGCGCCTGCTCTACGCCCGGGTGGACCTGATCCCCGGCCCGGACGGCGCGCCCGTCCTGGTGGAGCTGGAGCTGACCGAGCCGTCGCTCTTCCTCGGCTACGCCGACGGCGCCCCCACCCGCCTCGCCGACGCCATCCACACCCACCTCCCCCACAAACCCCCCACCCCAACCCCCCCCCAACCCCCC
>NZ_JAGPYL010000204.1:0-6307 GCF_018070095.1 Micromonospora sp. U56 | reverse complement strand
GTGTCCCGGTGAGCGCGAGGAGTGAGCCGGGTCTGCGAGCCCCGCAGTCGCGAACGGAAGGTGAGCACCGATGACCGACGCTTCCTCGGCGCCGCGCTCGCAGGGCACGGTCGTCCTGCTGCTCGCCTCCAGCACCGGCGGGGTCGGGCAGCACGTCCGCTCGGTGGCCCGCGGCCTCACCGAGGCCGGCGTCCCCGTGCTGGTGTGCGGGCCCGCCGCCACCCAGGACCAGTTCGACTTCACCGCCGTCGGGGCGCGCTTCGCCCCGGTGGAGATCCCGGCCAGCCCCACCCCCGGCGACGCGCGGGCCGTGTCCGCGCTGCGCCGGACCCTGGCCGCCGAGACGGTACGGGTCGTGCACGCCCACGGGCTGCGCGCCGGTCTGGTCGCCACGCTCGCCCGGCCGGCCGCGCCGCTCGTGGTCACCTGGCACAACGCGGTCCTCGCCGGCGGGGTGCGCGGTCAGCTCTCCCGGCTGGCCGAGCGGGTCGTGGCCCGCGCCGCCCGGGTCGCGCTCGGCGCCTCGGCGGACCTGGTCGAGCGGGCCGCCGCGCTGGGCGCCGCCGACGCCCGGCTCGCCCCGGTCGCCGCACCCACCCTGCCCGCCCCGCGCCGCCGGCGCGCCGCCGTGCGCGCCGAGTTCGGCGTCGTACCGGGCCCGCCGCTGGTGCTCTCCGTCGGCCGGCTGCACCCGCAGAATCGGTACGACGTGCTGGTCGACGCCGCGGCCCGCTGGCGTACCCGGACCCCGCCGCCGGCCGTCGTGATCGCCGGCAGCGGACCGGCGTACCTGCAACTGGCCGCCCGGATCTCCGCCGCCCGGGCGCCGGTGACCCTGCTCGGCCACCGCACCGACGTGGCGGACCTGCTCGCCGGCGCGGACCTGGCGGTGGTCACCAGCGACTGGGAGGCCCGGCAGTTGTTCGCGCAGGAGGCGCTGCGGGCCGGCGTACCGCTGGTGGCGACCGCCGTGGGCGGCCTGCCGGAGCTGGTCGGCGACGCCGCGGTACTGGTGCCGGCGGGGGACGTCGACGCGGTCGACGCGGCGGTGCGCGCGCTGCTGGACGACGAGAGCCTCCGCGCCGACCTCGCCCGGCGCGGCGCCGCCCGCGCCGCGACCTGGCCCACCGAGGAGGACACCGTCGCCGCGCTGCTGGACCTCTACGCCGAGCTCGGTCCCGAGGCCGCCGGGCCGGCCGCGCCCGGCGCGGACACCGGATCGACGGGACGTCGCTGATGCTGCGCAGACTCACCCCGGTCCTGCTCACCCTGCTGGTGGTGGTGCTCGGCGTGACCGCCCTGGCGGCCCGCCCGGAGACCGGCGCGCCGCGGCGCACCGCCGACTTCGTGGTGCTCGCCGGCGTGGCCGGGCTGCGCTGGGACGACGTCGACCCGCAGACCACCCCGACGCTGTGGCGGATGGCCCAGCAGGGCTCGATCGGCTCGCTGTCCACCCGCTCCGCGCACCGCCCCACCTGCCCGGTGGACGGTTGGCTCACCCTCGGCGCGGGCAGCTACGCGGCCTGGAACGGCAGCCGGCAGCAGGGCGCCTGCCCGCCGGTCGGCGTGACGATCGAGCAGCCGGACCGGATCGGCGCGAACCTGCCCGACCAGGAGAGCGTGGTCCTGCACAACCAGGAACGGCTGCCCTGGGGGGCGGTGCCCGGCTCGCTGTCGGAGTCGGTGCGCTGCTCGGTGGCGATCGGCCCCGGCGCCGCCGTCGCCGCGGCCCGTCCCTTCGGCCGGGTCGACCGGTACGCGCCGAAGCTGCCCGACGACCCGGCCGGCCTGCTCGGCTCCTGCGTGCTGAGCATCGTCGACCTGGGCACGGTGGCCGGCGACGACCCGGCGACCCGGGCCGCCGAGGCCCGCCGGGTCGACGCGGCGCTGGCCACGGTGCTCGCCGCCCGCCCGCCCCGCTCGCTGGTGATGGTGGCCGGGGTCTCGGACACCGAGACGCCGTCCCGGCTGCACGTGGCCGTCGCCGACGGTCCGGGCTGGGAGGGCGGCCTGCTCACCTCCGCCAGCACCGGCCGGGACGGCTACCTGCAACTGGTCGACCTGGCCCCGACCGCGCTCGCCGCGCTCGGCCGGCCGATGCCCGAGCGGCTCTTCCTGGGCCGTCCGGCGATCCGCGTGGACGGCCGGCCGGACGACCTGGCCACCGCGATCGCCGCCCCGGCGGACGCCGACCGGGAGGCCGGCGCCCAGCGGAGGGTGGCCGGCTGGTTCTTCGCCCTGCTCGCCCTGGCGCAGGTGGCGCTCTTCGTGACCGTGCTGCCGCTGCTGCGCCGGGCCCGCCGGCTCGCCGGCCCGCACAGCCCGCCGCCGGTCTCCCGCCGGGTGGTCGCGACCGTGGAGCTGTTGCTCATCGCCGTCGCGCTGGCGGTGCCGGCCGCGCTGCTCGCCGACGCGGTGCCCTGGTGGCGGGTGGACCACGCCGGCTGGTGGTTCGCGCTGGTGACCGTCGCCCTGATCGTCGCGGCCACCGCCCTGGTGCGCTTCGCGCCCGGCCACGACCGCACCCTCGGCCCGCTCGGCGCGGTCGCCGGGCTGGCCACCCTGGTGGTCGGCGCGGACGTGCTCAGCGGCGCCCGGTTGCAGCTCAACGGCGTGGTCGGCTACTCGGCGCTGGAGGGCGGCCGGTTCTCCGGGCTGGGCACGGTGGGCCTCGGGGTGTTCCTCGCCGGCGCGCTGCTCAGCGCCGGTTGGCTCGCCCAGCGGTTCCGCCGGGCGTGGCGGCCGATGGTGGTGGTGACGGTCGGCGGGACGGCCGCGGTGGTGGTCGGCAGCCCGTACCTCGGCTCCGACCCGATCGGCGCGGTCGCGCTCACCGCCGGGGTGGCGGTCGCCGCGGCGATCTCCACCGGCGGCTGGCTCACCGTCAGCCGGCTGGTCTGGGCCGCCATGGCGGGCCTGGCGCTGACCATCGGGTACGCCTTGGTGGACCTGCGCCGGCCGGCGGAGGAGCGGGGCAGCCTCGGGCGGTTCCTCGCCGCCCTCGGCGACGGCACCGGTGGGTTGACGGTGCACCGCTCCAGCACCGCCAACTTCGAGACCCTGGTGAACAGCCCGCTGACCCTGCTCGCCGTGGTCGGCGCCCTGCTGGTGTGGTTCGCCCTGCTCCAGCCCTGGGGCGGGCTGATGCGGCTGTTCGGCATCTACCCGGCGATCCGGGCGGCGATGGCCGGTACCGCCGTGGCGGCGGTGATCGGCGGGCTGCTCGGCGGCTCCGCCCTGGACGTGGCCGGGGCGGCCGCCGCGCTGGTGGTGCCGATGGCGGCGCTGGCCTCGCTGCGGGTGCTCGACCACTCCACCGACCGCACCCAGCCGGGCGCCGGCCGGCAGCGCGGCGACGGGCCGGCCGGCCCGCCCGCCGGGGACGCGCCCGCCGGCGGACCGGGGGGGGGCGGCACCACCCCGGCCGACGAGCACCCGCGCGCCGACCGCCCGCCGCCCGACGGCGCGGGCACCCGGGACGCGGCCCCGGCCGCCGACGCGGCCCCGGGCGGGGCCGAGGGTGGCTCCGGCGACCGGAGTACGGCGACCGGCGACACGGCCGGCACCGCCGACGGCGAGGCCGGGGACGACGGCGACACCGCCGGCACCGCCGACAGCGAGGCCGGTGACGGCGACGGTGACGGCCCCGACGGCGGCGACGGTGGTGTGCGGAGCGCGGGTGAGCGGGCGGCGGGAGCGGGCGGTGCCCGCGGTGCCGGCGTGCCCGCCGCGCGGGCCGGGGAGTCGGCCACCCCGACATCGACCGAGGTCACGACGGGTTGACCCGCTGCGGGCTCCGACGCGGGCCGGGGTGGGTGCGACGCCCGCCCCGGGCCGGAGAGGTGTTACCGTGGAATCCCGTGGATCGCGTGATCACTTTGCTGATCGGCACGGCGGTTCGCACGACCGCTACGGACGACACGGGAGCAGGCCTTGGCCCCTTCAGCACGGACGACCAGGCACATTTTCGTCACCGGAGGCGTCGCCTCCTCGCTGGGCAAGGGCCTCACCGCCTCCAGCCTCGGCAATCTGCTCACCGCGCGCGGGCTGCGTGTGGTGATGCAGAAGCTCGACCCCTACCTCAACGTCGACCCAGGGACGATGAACCCGTTCCAGCACGGTGAGGTCTTCATCACCGACGACGGCGCCGAGACCGACCTCGACGTCGGGCACTACGAGCGCTTCCTCGACCGGGACCTGTCCGGCAAGGCGAACGTCACCACCGGCCAGATCTACTCGGACGTGATCGCCAAGGAGCGGCGCGGCGAGTACCTGGGCGACACCGTCCAGGTGATCCCGCACATCACCAACGAGATCAAGTCCCGGATCCTCGGCATGGCCGACCCGGACGGCGACGGCCAGATTCCGGACGTGGTGATCACCGAGGTGGGCGGCACCGTCGGCGACATCGAGTCGCTGCCGTTCCTGGAGGCGATCCGCCAGGTCCGTCACGACCTGGGCCGGGACAACTGCTTCTACCTGCACGTCTCGCTGGTGCCGTACCTGGCGCCCTCGGGCGAGCTGAAGACGAAGCCGACCCAGCACTCGGTGGCCCAGCTGCGCAACATCGGCATCCAGCCCGACGCGATCGTGCTGCGCTGCGACCGGGAGATCCCGGAGAAGCTCAAGGAGAAGCTCTCGCTCTACTGCGACGTGGACCGGGAGGCGGTCGTCGCCGCCCCGGACGCGCCGAGCATCTACGACATCCCCAAGGTGCTGCACCGCGAGGGCCTCGACGCGTACGTGGTGCGCCGGCTCGGCCTCTCCTTCCGTGACGTCGACTGGGCCAGCTGGGACGACCTGCTGGACCGGGTGCACCAGCCGCACCACACGGTGACCGTCGCGGTGGTCGGCAAGTACGTCGACCTGCCCGACGCGTACCTGTCGGTGAGCGAGGCGATCCGGGCCGCCGGCTTCGGCCACCGGGCCCGGGTGCAGCTGCGCTGGGTGCCCAGCGACGACTGCGTCACCCCGGCCGGCGCCGCGGCGGCCCTGGCCGGCGCGGACGGCATCGTCATCCCCGGCGGCTTCGGGGTGCGCGGCATCGAGGGCAAGATCGGCACCGCCCGGTACGCCCGCGAGAACGGCATCCCGCTGCTCGGCCTCTGCCTCGGCCTGCAGTGCATGACCATCGAGGTGGCCCGTCACCTGGCCGGCCTGGACGGCGCCAACTCGCTGGAGTTCGACGAGGAGGCCAAGCACCCGGTCATCGCCACCATGGCCGACCAGGAGGACATCGTCGCCGGCAAGGGCGACCTGGGCGGCACCATGCGGCTCGGGGCGTACCCGGCGACGCTGGCCGAGGGTTCGCTCGTCGCCGAGGCGTACGGCAGCACCGAGGTCAGCGAGCGGCACCGGCACCGCTACGAGGTGAACAACGCCTACCGCGACCAGCTCACCAAGGCCGGCCTGCACGTCTCCGGCACCTCGCCGGACGGCCGGCTGGTCGAGTTCATCGAGCTGGACCGCAGCCTGCACCCGTTCTTCGTGGCCACCCAGGCGCACCCCGAGGTGAAGAGCCGCCCGACCCGCCCGCACCCGCTGTTCGCGGCGTTCGTGAAGGCGGCCGTGGCGTACTCGGAGGCCGACCAGCTGCCGGTGGACCTGGACGCGATGGCGGAGGCTCCGACGGCGAAGAAGGCGTCCCGCAACGGGGCGACGGCGAAGGCGGCGTCCGCCTCGTGAGCGCCGTCGAGCACCGCTACGAGCTGCGCGACCGGCAGGAGCGCTTCCGGGGCCGGATCTTCTCGGTGGTCACCGACGAGGTGACCATGCCCGGCGGCGACACCGCGAAGCGGGACTACGTCCGGCACGTCGGCGCGGTCGCCGTGGTGGCCCTCGACGACGCCGGCCAGGTGGTGCTCGTCCGGCAGTACCGGCAGCCGGTGGGGCGGCACCTCTGGGAGCTGCCCGCCGGGCTGATGGACGTCGACGGCGAGCCGCTGCCGGCGGCCGCCGCCCGCGAGCTGGCCGAGGAGGCCGACCTGACCGCCGGCACGCTCGACCTGCTGGTCGACGTGCACACCTCGCCGGGCTTCTCCGACGAGGTGGTCCGGGTCTTCCTCGCCCGCGACCTCGCCGACGTGCCGGCCGAGGCGCGGCACGAGCGCCGTGACGAGGAGGCCGACATCCAGATCGTCCGGCTCGACCTGGACGAGGCGGTCGGCATGGTGCTGGCCGGGGAGATCACCAACGGTCCGTGCGTGGCCGGGCTGCTCGCCGCCGCCCGGGCCCGCGACGCCGGCTGGTCGGTGCTGCGCCGGGCCGACGCCCCGCTGCCCCGCTGACGGGTACGCCGCGGAAGGGG
>NZ_JAGPYL010000203.1:0-6431 GCF_018070095.1 Micromonospora sp. U56 | reverse complement strand
GGCCGTGTCGGCGCTGATCACCCCGCTGCGCGAGGTGGCCACCGACGCGGAGCTGATCCGGCTGGGCAACCGGTGGGAGATCGCCGAGGAGGCGGCCCCCACCCGCCCGCACCCCGGTACGCCGGCCACCCCGCCCTGGAACCGGGTGGTCGAGCCGGCGCTGGGCGTGGTGGACAAGGTGCGCGACGCGGTCACCGGGCGGCGGACGTACCTCGCCGACCTGAAGCGCGACACGCGCGACTGATCCATCGTCCGACGCCGATCCGCCCAGGCTCTTCCGCCGGCCCGTGCCGTGGTCCTACCGTCACGTTATGAATCTGGAGCTGCGACACCTGCGGGTCGTCTGCGCGATCGCCGAGACGGGGAGCGTGACCAAGGCCGCGTCCACCCTGGGCCTGGCCCAGCCGGCCCTGACCGCGCAGCTCCAGCGCATCGAGCGCACGCTCGGCGGCCCGCTGTTCGAACGCGACCGGCGCGGCGCCCGGCCCACCGCGCTGGGCGAGCTGGTGCTGGCCCGGGCCCGGGTGCTGCTGCCGGCGATGAAGGGGCTCCAGGACGAGGCGGCCCGGCTGGCCGGGGCGGACGACAGCCTGGGCCGGTACCGCTTCGGCGGGGTGAACAGCCCGATCCTCGGCCGGCTGGTGCACCGGCTGGTCGCCGAGCAGCCGCAGGCGCAGATCACCACGTACGCCTCCTGGTCGGCCGCGGAGCTGGCCGGACTGGTGGCCGGCGGGCGGCTCGACTTCGCGCTCACCGGGGTCTGCGGCGACGCGACGCCGCCCCCGGAGTTCGGGCTCTGCTGGCGGGAGGTGGCGGTCGACCCGGTGCTGGTGCTGCTGCCGACCAGCCACCCGATGGCCGGCCGGGAGGAGATCGGCCTGGCCGAGCTGCGCCGCGAACAGTGGGTGGCCGCGCCGGGCGAGGGCTGCTTCGGCGACTGCTTCGCCGCCGCCTGCGCCCGGGCCGGCTTCACCCCCCGCAAGGTGTACGAGACCGACGTGCGCGGCTGCGTGGACCTGGTCGACGCCGGCGAGGCGGTGGCGCTGTGCCAGGCGACCTTCCGCCCGGTCGACGGTCTGGTCACCCGCCGGCTGGCCGGCGTGCCGCTGCGCTGGCGGCTGCTGCTCGGCTGGCACCCCGAGTCCCCCGCCGCCCGGGTCGCCGAGCCGGTGCTGGAGACGGCGGTGGCGGCGTACACCGACTCGCTGGCGCCGCACCCCGACTACCTGGCCTGGCTGCTGCGCCACCCGGAGTTCGGGGCCCGACCGGTCGGCGGGGTGCGAATCGCCTGACGGCGGGTACCTGGACCCCATGACCGATCGCTACCCCGACGTCGACGAGCGGGAACTGCTGCGTCAGGCGGCCGCCGCGCACTCCGCCGCCGTCCGGGACCTCGAGGCGTTCCTGCGTCGGCTGCCGGCAGTGCCCGATCCGGCCGACATCACCGAGTACGCCAACCTGGTCACCCAGGAGGAGCAGACCCGGGCCGAGCGGCAGGCCGCCGCCACCGCCGCCGGCCTGGAGCTGCCCAGCCTCGGCACCGAGCCGTAGCGCGAGCCGCCGCCCGTGCGCGTCAGCGTTCGACCAGGACGTCGTGGCCCAGGTCGAGCAGGGAGTGCCGCCACTCGTCGTCGGCGTTGCCGCCGCGCGGCTTCTCCGCGGTCAGCGCCCGGATCCGGTCGATCGCCTCCCGCATCACCTCGATGTCCTCCGGGGTCAGGTCCACCTTGCGCTTGCTGAGCACCCGCAGGATCTGCCGGCCCGGCTCGGGCAGGTCCATGCTCGGGTTCGGGCCGAACGACTCCTCCCCCGAGCCCCGGGTCAACAGCCACTGCCGCAACTGTTCGGAGGGGACGTTCACCTCGGCGTGGAAGTCGTCCCAGATCACCTCGACCTCGGGGTCGAGTCGCTGCTCGCGTACCATCACGCCTCCTCTTCCGGTGGCCCGGACGGCGCCGGGCTCCCGTCGTCGGTCTGCTGCTTCAGGCCCTCCGGCGGCACCTGCACCCGGGCCGGGTTCGCCGTCGGCGGCGCGAGGATCGGTTCGGTGCGGTCGGTCTCCTCGTCGCTCTCCTCGGGTTCGGTCATCTCCGTCCTCCGGGTCATCGCGGGTGGGACGTCGAGGCCGGGCTGTAGCCCCGCTCTCCCGCGGCCACGTCGAAGGTGAGCTGACCGTCGCGCGCGTCGACGGTGATCTTCTGCCCCGGCGACATCTGGTGCTCCAGCAGCATCCGGGACAGCCGGTTGTCGACCTCCCGCTGGATCACCCGGCGCAGCGGCCGGGCGCCGAACTCCGGCTGGTAGCCGTGCTCGGCGAGCCAGTCGACGCCGGCGGTGGTGAACTCGATCTGGACGTCCTGGGCGTGCAGCCGGCGGCGGGTGTCCTCCAGCAGCAGCTCGGTGATCTGCCGCAGCTGCTGGGCCTCCAGCCGGCGGAAGATGATCGTCTCGTCGATCCGGTTGAGGAACTCCGGGCGGAAGTTCTCCTGGAGGCGGCGCATCAGCCGCTCGCGCAGCTCGTCGCTCTCCTGGGTGCCGCCGGGCGCGCCGGCCTCGAAGCCCACCGCGCGGGTGGTGCCGGTGATCAGCTCCGAGCCCAGGTTGCTCGTCATGATCAGGACGGTGTTCTTGAAGTTCACCGTCCGGCCCTGGCTGTCGGTGAGCCGGCCGTCGTCGAGCACCTGGAGCAGGATGTTGAAGACGTCCGGGTGCGCCTTCTCGATCTCGTCGAGCAGCACCACCGCGTACGGGCGGCGACGCACCGCCTCGGTGAGCTGGCCGGCCTCCTCGTACCCGACGTAGCCGGGGGGCGCCCCGACCAGCCGGGCGACGGTGTGCCGCTCCTGGAACTCGCTCATGTCGACCCGGACCATCCGGTCGGCCTCGCCGAAGAGCGCATCCGCCAGGGCCCGGGCCAGCTCGGTCTTGCCGACGCCGGTGGGGCCGAGGAAGAGGAAGCTGCCCATCGGCCGGTTCGGGTCGGCCAACCCGGTACGCGAGCGGCGCACCGCCTCGGCCACCGCGGTGACCGCCTCGTCCTGGCCGACGACCTTCTCGTGCAGCTGCCCCTCCAGCCGCAGCAGCCGGTCCCGCTCCTCCTCGGTGAGCTGGCTGACCGGGATGCCGGTGGCGCGGGAGACCACCTCGGCGATCTCCTGCGGGCCGACCGAGGGGACGCGGCCGGCGCCCTCGTCGCCCCGGGCGCGGCGGATCTGCTCCTCGACCTCGGCGAGCCGGTCGCGCAGCGCGGAGGCCCGCTCGTACTGCTCGTCGGCGACCGCCTGTTCCTTGTCCCGGCGCACCTCGTCGAGCTGCTGCTCCAGCTCGCGCACGTCGGCGTCGGGAGTGCGGGTACGCAGCCGCACCCGCGCACCGGCCTGGTCGATCAGGTCGATCGCCTTGTCCGGCAGGAAGCGGTCGGCGATGTACCGGTCGGCGAGTTCGGCGGCCGCGACCAGCGCCTCGTCGGTGAAGCGGACCTGGTGGTGCGCCTCGTACCGGTCGCGCAGGCCACGCAGGATGGCGACGGTGTCCTCGACGCTGGGCTCCGGCACCAGGACCGGCTGGAAGCGGCGGGCCAGCGCGGCGTCCTTCTCGATGCTCTTGCGGTACTCGTCCAGCGTGGTCGCGCCGATCACCCGTAGCTCGCCGCGGGCCAGCGCCGGCTTGAGCATGTTGGACGCGTCCATGCCGCCCTCGCTGCCGGCGCCGCCCGCGCCGACCAGGGTGTGGATCTCGTCCATGAAGATGATCAGCTCGTCCCGGTGCGCCCGGATCTCTTCGATGACCTTCTTCAGCCGTTCCTCGAAGTCGCCCCGGTAGCGGGTGCCGGCGACCAGGCCGGCGAGGTCGAGCTGCACCACCCGCTTGCCGAGCAGGGTCTGCGGCACGTCGCCGTCGCAGATCCGCTCGGCCAGCCCCTCCACGATCGCGGTCTTGCCGACGCCGGCCTCACCAATCAGCACCGGGTTGTTCTTGGTCCGCCGGGACAGGATCTCCACGGCCTGCTCGATCTCGTCGGCCCGCCCGATCACCGGGTCGATCTGGTCCATCCGGGCCAGCTCGGTGAGGTCCTGCCCGTACTGGTCGAGGGTCGGGGTGCCCCGGTCGGGCTTCGGCCCGCCCATCGGTCCCCGTTCCGCGCTGGCCGCCTGCAACGACTCGGGCTGGATCCGGCCGGCGGCGAGCATCCGGCCGGCGGGCGACTCCGGGTTGAGCGGCAGCGCCATCAGGATGTGCTCGGGGCCGATGTAGTTCGCCCCCATCGCCCTGGACAGCTGGTGGGCGTCGAGCAGCGCCCGCTTGGCGGCGGGGGTGAGCGACAGGTTCGTCGGCACCTCGCCCCCGGGCGCGCCGTCGCCCCGCCCGCCGAGGGCGTTGACCAGGGCGTCCGGGTCAGCGCCGGCCCGGCGTACCAGGTCGCGCAGCGGCTCGCGTTGCAGCGCCGCCCAGAGCAGGTGGTCGGTGTCCAGGTCGTTGCTGTGTTTCTGGGCGGCCCGCCGGGCCGCGTCGGCCAGCATCTCCCGGGCGTCGGCGGTCATCAGCCGGGTGATGTCGACCCGGTGGGCCGGTCGGCGTCCGCCCTCACCCCGGCCGAAGTACCGGGCCAGGAATTCGTCCCAGGGGTCGGAGCCGTAGTCACCGGGTCCCATCATCTCTGTCCTCCGCAGTCGGGGCGTGGCACGGTCGCCGAGGGCGACACCGCGGGCGCGGCACGGTCGCCGGTGGCTACCCGGCGGCCGGCGCGACAAACGCCAGGGGATGGCAGGCTGGGGGCATGGACTCCCGCCCGCTGCTGATCGTCGACGGCGCCAACGTGGTCGGTTCCCGCCCGGACGGCTGGTGGCGGGACCGGGCCGGGGCGGCGGCCCGGTTGCGCGACGCCCTGGCGCCGCTGGCCGACCGGGGGCTGCCGCCGGAGCTGCCGCCGCCGGTGGAGGTGGTGCTGGTGGTGGAGGGCGCGGCGCGGGAGGTGCCCGGAATGGCCGGGGTGCACACGGTTCCGGCGCCCGGTTCCGGTGACGACGCCATCGTGGCGCTGGTGCGCGACGCGCCGGACCGGCGCCGGTTGGTGGTCACCTCCGACCGGGAGCTGCGCGACCGGGTGGCGGCCCTCGGCGCGGAGCTGCACGGCCCGCGCTGGCTGCGCGAGCACACCCACCCCACCACCTGATCCGCCGGCCCGCCCCCGTGAGCAGGGAGTTCGCGCGGCGGTCGGACGGTCCCGTGGGCGGGACCGGGGGAACCCCTGGTGGGACCGGACGGTCCGGCGGCGGGCGCTTTCCCGCAGGTCACGGGGATAACCGGACACCAGGGCGGGAACGGCGACAAGGGCGGATGTTCGCTACCCACGGGTATGCGTTGTAATGGACGTCTCCCCGCCCCCAGGAGGTCACCGTGGCGAGCGTCGCCGAGCTGAAGGCAGCCATCGAGGTCGCCCTCCAACAGATCGGTGACGGGCAGAGCGCCGTGCAGGCGGCCGGTGAGAAGCTCTCCGAGGCGCAGCAGACCCTGGCCGGGGCGCTGGAGGGCAGCGGGCACGAGACGGTGGAGAGCGCGCAGGCCTCGCTGACCCAGGCCGGCCAGGAGCTGGAGGAGTGTCTCGCCGCGACCCTCGTCGCGGTCGAGCAGGCGCAGCTCTACGTCTCGACGCTCTGAGCGGACGGCCATGTCCATCATCGAGGACGTCGGGGCCCAGGTGCGCGCCGCCGCCGAGGAGCTGCCGCTGGCGCCGCTGGCCCAGGCGCTGGAGAAGTTCGGCCAGGCCACCGAGCGGCTGCGCTGGGTCCGGCAGGAGTCGGCCAACCCGATGGGGGTGCCGGAGCTCTCCGCGGCCACCGAGCACGCGGAGGCCGCCGGGCACGCGCTGCGGGTGGCCCAGGAGCAGCTGTCGGCGTACCTGGCCGCGATCGGGCTGGCCCACGACGGCGCGCCGCCGGCGGCGCCGGCCCGCCGCGAGCCGAGGCACGACGCGCCCCGCGGGGACGCCGCGCCGCCGACCGGCTCGGCACCGCGACCGCCGGCCGACCCGACGGTCAAACGCTGGTGGTCGGTGCGGGTGGCGGAGCTGACCGGAGGCCGGGAGGGCCCGCCGGACGAGCCGGACGAGCGAATCGCCGACTCCCGGGAGCTGCTGCGCCGGGTGGTCACCGGGGTCCGCTCCGGCGACCGGGACCGGCTGCACCGGGAACTGCGCACGGCCCACGCCGACGTCGGCCTCGGGCTGGCCGCGGTGGCCCCGCCGCTGCTGCGCGACCTGGCCGGGGAACTGCTCGGGCACCCGCCCCGCGCCGACGACCTGGGCCGGCTGCGGCGCGAGCTGGACGGCCGGGTCCGCGACCTGCTCCCCGGGCTGCCGCCGCCGGTGCTGGACACCCTGCTCACCCGGGTCTGCCGGATGCCCCCGCCCCGCGCCGCAGCCGGCCCAGGTC
>NZ_JAGPYL010000202.1:0-6542 GCF_018070095.1 Micromonospora sp. U56 | reverse complement strand
CCCCCGCCGCGCCCCCCACGCCACCCTCCTGGTCAGGACACCAGGTCCGGGCGGTTCGTCACCCGCAGCGCGTTGAGGATCGGCTGGCTGTAGCCCTTGTGCGTCACGAACCGCACGTTGAGCTGGCCGTCGGTCACCCGCACGGTGTACGACCTGGTGAGCGCGGAGAAACTGCCGACCTCACCGGCCACGTCGAGCGACGGCAGCACCTCCTGGCCTTCGAGCAGAACGTCGAAGACCCGCTTGTCGGGGGACTGCCTGCGTACCTCGGCAAAGTCCAGCTCGACGGTGTAGAAGCCGTCCGCGAGCCCGTCGACGCGGTACTCGTACATCCCTTCCCGCAGATCCGCGAAGCGGGCCGGATCGTTGGTCCCGGTGATCGGGCTGCTGGTCGACTGCCGGCTGGAGTTGCCCAGGTAGCCGGCGCCGCCGGCGGCCCAGGGCTGGTCGGGCGACCAGGTCTGGCCCTCCACGTCGGCCCGCGCCGCGCTCGCTCCGGCGTTGATCGCCAACGCGTAGCTCGGCACCACCAGGGTGACCGGGATGACCAGGACCGGCTGGCGGCCGCTGGCCGAGGCCACCCGCAGCTTGGCCCGGTGGTATGTCCCGGGAGCCAGGCCGGCGGAGCTGGTCATCACGCCGACGGTGTGCCGGCCGCCGCTGGCCAGGGTGCCGGTGGCGCCGGACAGGTCCAGCCAGGCGATGTCCTGCGGCGCTCCGTCGGCGTTGAGTTCGGTGACCGTGAAGTCGGTGCCGAGCGCACCGGTGTTGCTCAGGCCGATCTCCCGGGCCCGGCTCTGATCGGCTGGCGCGACGACGGCCAGGTCGGTGACCGCGGTGCTGACCCGAGCGGTGCGCAGCGCCGCCGAGCGGACCTCCGCCCCGCCCGCCGCCACCGTGACCACGCCGGAGGCGGTCTCGTAGTGCTCCTTCTCGACGCTGAACTCGACGGCGCCGGCCGGGGCCTGGATCAGATACGAGCCGTCGGCCCCGGTTGTCTCCGTGGTGGTCGCGCCGCCCGCTCGTGCGGTGACCGTGGCACCGGCCACCGGCTGCCCGTCGTTGCCGTCGGTGACCACACCGGAGAGCACGCCGGTCCGGGTGGTGCGGAACGCGATCGCCGTGCCGTCGGCCACCGCCGAGGCGTTGTACGAGTACTGGAACCCGACGGTTCCGTCGACGTTCTCCAGGCCGATCGTCGCACCGGTGCCGGTCTCCACGCCGGTCCCGTCGATGTCCTGGTACCGGTAGGTGATCGTGCCGTCCTCGCTGATGGCGGCGCTGAAGGTCAGCCGCAACGACCGGTCGGTGAAGAGCGAGACGTTGCGCCACTCCACCACGAAGCTACGGTGCGGCCGGACGCCGGTGACGGCGGTGTAGATCCCCGAGTCGGCCTCCACGTAGAGGTCGTCCCAGAACGGGAAGAGCGCGAGGTCGGGGTTGGCGGTGTTCGGCAGGGCGGTGTTGGCGCGGCTGGTCGACGAGGTGCCGAAGCCCAGCACGCCGTTGGTGCTCACCCAGGCGTCCCGGTACGACTTGCCGTAGAGCGGAACCCGGAACGGCAGCGTGACGGGGGCGGTCCGGTCGTCTCCGGTCAGCGGCATCAGCTCCGTGCCGCTTCCGAACGAACCGCCGGCCGCGGCGCAGGCGTAGCCGAAGGCGTCCACCCGGTCGGGCAGGGCGACGTCCAGGACGGTGTCCGCGTTGACCGTCGCCGGGCGGGTCACCACGTCGGAGCAGCGGTAGGCGTGCGCGAAGCGGACGTCGTACTGACCGTGCGGCACGGTCACGCTGTAGCGGCCCTGGTTGTCGGCGGTCGCGGTGAGCGGGGTGTTGAGGACGGTGACGGTCGCGCCGGCCGCCGGCCCCGCCGAGGTGGTCACCGTGCCGGTGAGCGTGGCCGACGGGGCGTGCTCGACCACGATGTCCCGGTCCACGGTCTGGTTCTCGGTGACCGTCACCGACGCCGTCGCGGTCAGGTAGCCGAACTTGCTGACCGTGACGGTGTAGTCGCCGACCATCAACCGGTCGAACCCGTACGACCCGTCAGCCGCGGTGGTGGTGGTCCGGCCCATCGGGCCAGCGACCGTCACGCTGGCCCCGGCCAGTGCGCTCCCGCCCGAGGTGACCTGGCCGCCGAGGGCGCCGAGGGCGCCGCGGGGGGTGGCGTTGACCGCGGCGTACGCGTCGAGCCGGCCCTCGCCGAAGACGTTGTTGTCGTCGACAGTTCCGCCGCAGGTCAGGGCGTTGACGTCGATGGCGGTGTCGTCCAGGATTCGCTTGGTTTCGGCGACGTCACCCTGGATGGCCGGCGAGGCCGACCACATCAGCGCCACCGTCGCCGCGGTGTGCGGCGAGGCCATCGAGGTGCCGCTGAAGGACGCGTAGCCGCCCGGCACCGACGACCGGACGTTGGCGCCCGGCGCGGCGATGTTCGGCTTGATGTCGCCGTTCTCGCCCGTGCCCCGGCTGGAGAAGCTCGCGATCGCGTTGTTGACGTCGAACGCGCCGGAGCTGTAACTGATCGTGTACGACCCCGGGCTGCCGGAGGTGTTGCAGCTCGGGCCGCTGTTGCCGTTGGAGAAGGCCGGGAAGATGCCGGCGGCCACCCACGACGAGACGGTCTCGGTGTACCACGGGTCGTAAACGCTGGAGCCCCAGGAGTTGTTTACGATGTCGGGGGCGAGGTCGGGGCGTGGGTTCGCGCCGGTGAGGTCGGTGGGCGCGACGATCCACTGGCCGGAGGCGAGCAGCGACGCCCGTGAGCAGCTGTTGGTCTCGCAGCCCTTGGCGGCGATCCACTTCGCGCCCGGGGCCACGCCGATCACGTTCGTGCCGTCCAAACCGACCATCGTGCCCATCGTGTGCGTGCCGTGGTCGTTGTTGTCGCACGGCGCGGCGGTCGGACAGACATCGGCCGGGTCGAACCAGTTGTAGTTGTGGTTGGTCGATCCATCACCGTTGCGGCCCCGGTAGCTGGCCGCCACGGCGGGGTGGGTGGCGTCCACCCCGCTGTCGATGTTGGCCACCACGATGCCCTCACCGCGTACGCCCAACTCGTTCCACACCCGGGGGGCGCTGACCCGGTCGATGTTCCACTCCACCGCGTCGGTGGTGGGAACGGCCTCGCCGGGCAGTGGTTCGGGGATGTCCACCGGGTCGTCCGCGAGGATCTCGGCGACGTCGGAGCGGACGGCGATGTCGCCGAGCAGGTCGGCGTCACCGGTCACCTTGATCGTGTTGGCCAGCCAGAAGGGGGTGAAGTCGGCGCCCCGCGTGGCGAGCATCGAGCGCAGGCCGGCCTGGCTGCGGTTGGCGTGCTCGGTCTTGATCCGGTAGACGTGCGCGGCCTTGTCGGCCTTGTGGCGGAGTTTGGCCGCGCCGGAGAGGTTGGCCTTGCTGTCCAGGAAGACCCAGAAACTTGACTTGCCGTCCTTGGCCAGCTGGCTGGTGACCTTCTTGTGGACCTTCGCGGCCACCGCCTCGGCTTCGGCCTTTTCGGGGGTCTGATCGGGGCGGGCGGCGGCGGGTGGTGCGCCGGCGCCGATCGGGAGGAGGAGGCCGGCCGCCAGGCCGGCCGCTGCCGTACGCCATCGTCGTGATGCCACTGTCTCGACGCTCCTTTGTGAGGCGAAACTGTGCGAGCCCTGAGGTGCGGGCGCTTTCGCAGCATCCTGGCGACGAAGGATCTTTTCATCAAGGCATGCTTAAATAAATAAATCTGTCAATCAACTGTTCGTCTCTTAGCGTGCTCTCCCGGCTACCGTGCGGAATCGGGGCTGTTGGGGTGACCCGGACTCGGGAAGACGGGAAGATTGATCGCGGCACCACTTCTGACGTCGAGACGGAGGACGGATGCCCTGGCGGGTCCGCGGCGTGGCCGCCGGACGACGAGGTTCGGGATCTGTGGCCGGTCGGCGACCGGGTCACCTTCGAACCGGTGCCCCGACGCGGAGGCCGTCGTGGACGACGGGTTGGTGCTGCCCGGCCTGGTCGATGCGCGCTGCCACAGCGGCATCGCTCCCGGCGGCGCCCCGATCAGCTCGCACGACGAGGCCCGCGAGCTGGCCCGTACCGATCGGGACGCGGAGGTGCTCGCCATCCGGGACGCCGGCTGGCTGTTCCCGTACCCGGAACTCGACGACGAGCCGGATCTGCCGCGACTGGCCCGTGCCGGGCGGCAGGTCGCCCCGCCGCAGGTTTACCTGCGCGACATCGGCGTGGAGGTCGGCGCGACGGTGATGGCGCAGGCCGCCGCCGGCGACGGCTGGGTGGAGGTGGTCGGCGGCTTGCGCGTGCTCAACCGCTCTGCCGACGCGCAGAGGATGATGAAGCAGACGGGGGCGTTACTGGGGCCTGCCCGGGTGGTGGCCGGCGCAAGGCGAGCACGTCGCCGAAGAACAAGCGTGAGGGCACGAAGGGTGGCGGCCGGCCTCCGTCGCCGGCACCCGGGGTCCGTCGGGTCGGCCGGGCGGCGGCCGCTACCGCCACCCGGCCCCGGGTCACCGGCCCCGCGACCGCTTCGGTGGACGCTGACCCAGCAGGCTCTCCCGCCGCGCCTCCTTGTGCTCGGCGCGGCGCCGCTGCCGCGGTGTCAGCTGCGGCCGGCCACTCTGCCGCAGGTAGTTGGGCACCCGTCGGTCGTTCGGAATCGGCATGCTCATCGCGCGACCTCCTTGTCGGGGTGGACGGCGAGGGGGATGTCCCGCAGCGCGGGCACCTCCTGCCGTTGCGGCTCCCGGGTCAGGGTCGCGGTGAGCCGCTCCGAGCTGACGTCCAGGTACGGCGGCGCGTCGCCCCCGGCGTGCTCCGCCACGGCGATGGCGACCGGCGCGCGGCACTGCCGGTCCGGGCGCACCTGGATGGTCTGCCCCGGCTGGACCAGGTACGAGGACCGGTTGACCTTGCCACCGTCGACGGTGAAGGTGTTGTGGGCGACGAGATCCCGCGCCGCGTCGACCGAGGGCGCGAAACCGGCCCGGTGCACCAGCGCGTCGATGCGCTGTTCCAACTGCCCGACCAGGTTCTCCGTCGCGTCGCCCGGCTGCCGGCCGGCCGTCACCACCGCGCGGGCCAACTGCCGCATGCGCAGCTCGTACGCCGCCCGGACCTGCCGCTGGTCGGCGTCGCTCAGGTGGAACCCGCGCGGGGCGCGCCGCGGCCCACCGCGGACGCCGATCGGGTGCCGCTGGCGGCGCAACGAGTAGCCGTACGCCGGGTGCAGCGGGACCTCGTCCGTGGGCGAGGGACGTACCGTCGTCCGGACAGCCATCTTTCCTCCCTGACCTCTCGGGGTCCGACCACCGTCCACCGGCACCGGGTGAGGCCGCCCCACCCCATCCGGGTGAGCCTGCCGGGGTGACCGCCGGGGCGGCTCCGGCCCGGCGCGGCACGGCGGGAGGTGATCGGGTAGGACTGTGCACATGGCTCTGCATGTGCGCGGTGTGCTCCTGCCGGACGACGAGGTCCGGGATCTCTGGCTGGTCGGCGACCGGGTCACCTTCGAACCGGTGCCCGGCGCCGAGACCGTGGTGGACGGCGGGTACGTGCTGCCCGGACTGGTCGACGCGCACTGCCACATCGGCATCGCTCGGGGCGGCACCCCGATCACCTCGCTCGACCAGGCCCGCGAGCTGGCCCGGATCGACCGGGACGCCGGGGTGCTCGCCATCCGCGACGCCGGCTCGCCGTTCCCGTACCCGGAACTCGACGACGAGCCGGACCTGCCGCGCCTGGCCCGCGCCGGGCGGCACGTCGCCCCGCCGAAGCGCTACCTGCGCGACATCGGCGTGGAGGTCGGCGCGGCGGAGGTGGCCGCGACGGTGGCGGCCCAGGCCGCCGCCGGCAACGGCTGGGTCAAGCTGGTCGGCGACTGGATCGACCGCGGCGTCGGCGACCTGGCGCCCTCCTGGGACGCCGACACGATGACCGCGGCCGTCGCTGCCGCGCACGCCGCCGGGGCCCGTGCCGCCGTGCACACCTTCTCCGAGTCGGCCGTGGAGATCATGGTGCGCGCCGGAGTGGACTCGGTGGAGCACGGCACCGGCCTGAGCCTCGACCTGATCGACCTGATGGCCAGGCAGGGCACCGCGCTGATCCCCACGATGATCAACATTCGGACCTTCGGCGGCATCGCCGACCAGGCCCGGGCCAGGTTCCCCGGGTACGCCGACCACATGCTCACCCTGCGCGACCGGTTCCCGGAGGTGGTCCGGGCCGCGTACGAGGCCGGCGTGCCGATCTACGTCGGCACCGACGCGGGCGGCGGCATCGACCACGGGCTGGCCGCCGAGGAGATGCTGCTCCTGCACGAGCAGGCCGGCATGTCCGCGACGGACGTCCTCGCCGCCGCGTCCTGGGGCGCCCGCGCCTGGCTGGGCTTCCCCGGCCTGGTCGAGGGCGGCCTCGCCGACCTCACCGTCTACCCCGAGGACCCCCGCCGCGACCTGCGCGTGATCCGCACCCCCACCCGCACCATCCTCCGCGGCCACCCCCTCCCCTAACCCCCCGGATCCCCCTCCCCCTCCCCACCCCAAGATCGG
>NZ_JAGPYL010000201.1:0-6731 GCF_018070095.1 Micromonospora sp. U56 | reverse complement strand
AAGCGGCCGGACGCCGGACGAGCCGTCGTACGGCGACCTGCCGACGGGCCCGCGCCGCGCGCCGCAGGCCGAGGCCGTCGGCGCGGCGGGCGCCCCGCAGCCCCGGGACCGTCGCGGTACGCCGGAGTCCCGGTGGACGGCCGACCCGACCGCGCCGACCGACGAGCCGGCGTCCCTCGCCGGTCACCGGGTGAAGCCGACGGCGTGGGACGGCGCGGCGGACCGGGAGGCGCTGGCGGAGCCGGTCAGCGGGGTCGACGTCGGGGACGGAGCCGACTGGGACGGTACAGCCAGCCGGATCACGCCGACGGTGTCCACCGGGGAGCCGGTGGTGGACAGCTCCTCCGCGCCGGTCCCGTCCGACGGGTTGCGAGCGGTCGACCCGATCCAGGTGCCACCGACCGCCGACCCGGCCCAGGTTGCACCGGCTGCCGTTCCGTCCGACGGGCCGCGTGCGGCCGATCCGGTCCAGGTTGCTCGGGCCGCCGGTCCGGCCGACGCGCCGGCAGCAGCCAGCGAGGTCACACCGCAGGTCGTGGTCGGGTCCGTGGCGGTCCCACGGGTGGCGGACCGGGCCGAGCAGCCGCACCGCACCGAGGAGACGGCAGCCACCACTCACCGCACCGGGACGGCCGAGCAGCCGCACGACACCGAGCAGACGGCAGTGACCGCCGACCGCACCGCGCCCGCCGAGCCGGCCGAGCCCACCACCGTCACCCCCCGGCCCCGACCGAAGCGGACCCGCAAGTCCCGTTCCGCCGGGTCGGACGAGCCGGTCGCCACCACCGCGAGCGGCGCCGGAACGGACGCTCCGGTGGCCGCCACCTCCACCACGACCGGCGACGCCGGATCGGACGACCCGGTGGCGGCCACCCTCGCCACCACCGGCGACGCGGCGCCGGCCACCGACGCGGGTCCCGCGGCTGCCACCACCGGCTCCGCCGCTCCTGCCGCTGCCGCCGGCTCCGCCGCTGCGGTCACCGGCCGTAAGGGCTCGGCGAAGCGGGCGACCCGCCCCGCGACGGACCCGACAGCCGCCCCCGAGCCGGCCGACTCCCCCGCTCCGGCACCCGCCGCCCGTTCCGGTGCGGACACCGCGCCGGCCGACGACCCCGAGCGTGCGCTCGACCGGCCCAGGCTCGACCGCCCCGGGCTCGATCGGGCACTCGACCGGAGCCGCCTCGACCGGCCGGAACTCGACACAGCCCGGCTCGTCGAAGCCGGCCATGGCCCCACCGAACTCGACGCCGCCAGGCTCGACCCGGCGCCACTCGACCCGGCCACGCTCGACCAAGCGCGGTTCGACCCGGCCGGGCTCCACCCGGCCGCGCCCGGCTCGGCCCGCTCCGAGTACCCCTCGGCCGGGTCCACCGGGGACGACGTCCGCGACGCGCCGGTTCCCCGGTCCGGCGTGCGGCCGTCGGGCGCGGACCGCAACGCGGCGCGCCACACCCCGCCCACCGCCGGCGCCACTCCCGCGACCGGCGAGCCGGCGCCCCGCCCCCGGCACCAACTGCCCGACCTGAACAGCGCGGCGAGCTGGAACGCCTTCACCGCTCCCCGCCCCGCGCCGGCGCCGCCCCGCGCCGGCCTGCCCTTCCCGGACCACGGTCCGGAGGAGGAACCGAAGCCGGTCACCTTCCGCTGGGACGCGGACGACTCCCGGCCCGGCACCCCCGCTACGGCGAGCCGGTCGACGGACCTGCCCGCCGCCGAGGTGCCCGGTGTCGAACCTCGCGGGGCCGAGCCGTCGGCGGAGGTCGAGCCGGAGCCGGCGGCCGACCGGTCCCGTACGAAGCGGAGCCTGTTCCGCCGCAACAAGGCGCGCAGCGCCGAACCGGCGGCCGAGCACCCGGAGGCGGAGCCGCTCGCCGCGCAGGACGAGGAGTACGTCGACTGGGTCGCCGGCCTGAGCCGCCCGCTGGCCGACAACGAGCCGGAGACGGAGAGCGGCCGCCGGAGGAGAGGAACTCCGCCGACTTGTCCTGCATGCCGCGGGCGGCGTAGTCCTTCAGCTCCTGGGTGATCTTCATAGAGCAGAACTTCGGCCCGCACATCGAGCAGAAGTGCGCGGTCTTCGCGGGCTCGGCCGGCAGCGTCGCGTCGTGGTACGAGCGGGCGGTCTCCGGGTCCAGCGAGAGGTTGAACTGGTCCTCCCAGCGGAACTCGAACCGGGCCTTGGACAGCGCGTCGTCCCAGGCCTGCGCGCCGGGGTGGCCCTTGGCCAGGTCGGCTGCGTGCGCCGCGATCTTGTACGCGATCACGCCCGCCTTCACGTCGTCCCGGTCGGGCAGCCCGAGGTGCTCCTTCGGGGTGACGTAGCAGAGCATCGCGGTGCCGAACATGCCGATCATCGCCGCGCCGATGGCCGAGGTGATGTGGTCGTACGCGGGGGCGATGTCGGTGGTCAGCGGGCCGAGCGTGTAGAACGGCGCCTCGTGGCACCACTCCTGCTGGAGGTCCACGTTCTCCTTGATCTTGTGCATCGGCACGTGGCCCGGGCCCTCGATCATCACCTGCACGTCGTACTCCCAGGCGATCTTCGTCAGCTCGCCGAGGGTCCGCAGCTCGGCGAACTGGGCGTCGTCGTTGGCGTCCGCGATCGACCCGGGCCGCAGCCCGTCGCCGAGGGAGAACGTGACGTCGTAGCGGGCCAGGATCTCGCACAGCTCCCGGAAGTTGGTGTAGAGGAAGTTCTCCTCGTGGTGCGCCAGGCACCAGGCCGCCATGATCGACCCGCCCCGGGAGACGATCCCGGTCACCCGGTCCACGGCCAGCGGCACGTACGGCAGCAGCACCCCGGCGTGCACGGTCATGTAGTCGACGCCCTGCTCGGCCTGCTCGACGACGGTCTCCCGGAACACCTCCCAGCTCAGCTTCACCGGGTCGCCGTCAACCTTCTCCAGTGCCTGGTAGATCGGCACGGTCCCGATCGGCACCGGCGAGTTGCGCACGATGGCCTCGCGGGTCTCGTGGATCCGCTTACCGGTGGAGAGGTCCATCACGGTGTCGGCGCCCCACCGGGTCGCCCAGGTCAGCTTCTCCACCTCCTCCGCGACCGACGAGGTGACCGCGGAGGTGCCGATGTTGGCGTTCACCTTGACCAGGAACGCCTTGCCGATGATCGCCGGCTCGCACTCCGGGTGGTTGACGTTGAGCGGCAGCACCGCCCGGCCGGCGGCGATCTCGTCCCGGACGAACTCCGGCGCCATCCCCTCCCGGATCGCCACGAACTCCATCTCCGGCGTGACGACCCCGGCGCGGGCGTACGCGAGCTGGGTGGGCCGCTTCCCGTCCGCCCCGGCCAACGGCGTGCCGGCACCCCGGACCGGGGTCACGTCACCGCGCTCGGCGATCCAACCCCCGCGCAGCGGCGGCAACCCCACCTCCGGATCGGAGCCCGGGCCGGAGGTGTCGTAGCGGCGCAGCGGCGGGTTGTCCCCGGTCAGCTCCACCTCGGCGAACGGCACCCGGACGTCCGGCCGTGAACCCTCGACGTAGACCTTGCGACGTGCCTGCATGACAGCCTCCCTGATGGTCAACCGGACCAGCCGAAGTGGTCCAGCGGGCCGCGTCCCGCGCCCAGTTCCCAGTCCCGCGCGCCGGTCAGCGCGCGGGTGACGTACTCCTTGGCGGCGGCGACCGCGACCGGCACCGGGTCGCCCGCCGCCAGCCGGACGGCGATCGCCGCCGAGAACGAGCAGCCGGTGCCGTGGGTGTGCCGGGTCCGCACCCGGGGCGCGCGCAGCAGGACGGTCGTCCCGCCGCCGCACAGCACGTCGACCGACTCGCCGCCGGCGTCCACGTCACCGCCGGTCACCACCACGTGCGCCGGGCCGCGGCCGGCGATCGCCTCGGCGGCGACCGCCATCTCCTCGACCGTGGTCACCGGGCGTCCGGTGAGGGCGGCGGCCTCCGCGCAGTTCGGCGTCGCCACCTCCGCGTACGGCAGCAGCCGCTCGACCGCCGCCACCACGCCGAGCGGGTGTCCACTGGTGGCGACCAGCACCGGGTCGACGACCAGGTACGGCAGCCGGCCCGCCTTCGCCGCCTCGGCCACGGCGTCGGCGACCGCCGGGGTGCCGAGCATTCCGGTCTTCACCGCCCGGACGCGGAAGTCGCCGAGCACGCTGTCGAGCTGCTCGGTGACCGTTCGCGGGGGCAACGGCAGCACGGCGTCGACGCCCCGGGTGTTCTGCGCGGTGACGGCCGTGATCACGCTGGTCCCGTACGCGCCGAGGGCGGCGAAGACCTTGAGATCGGCCTGGATGCCGGCACCGGCGCCGGAGTCCGAGCCGGCGATGGTGAGGACGGTCGTCGGGGTCACTGTCCCTCTTCCCGGGTCGCTGTCGGAGGCCGGCCGTGCGGGTTCGTCGAAGTCGGCGTCAGGGGCCGCGGGCTGGCTGCGCGGAAGGCCTCGGTCAGGGTGGCGGCCGCCTGGGTGGGGTCTTCGGCTCGCATGATGGCGCCGAGCACGGCCACGCCGAGGGCTCCGGCCTCGACGCAGGTGTGCACCTGGTCGGGGGTGTCGATGCCGCCGAGGGCGAGGATCGGCACGGGGCTGGCCTGGATCAGCTCGGCGAGCCCGTCCGGGTGCAGGGGTGGGCCGTAGCCGGGTTTGGTTCTGCTGGGGAAGACGGGTGAGAGGGTCGCGTAGTCCTCGGTGGTGAGTCGGGCCAGTTCGGCGCGGTCGTGGCAGGAGCGGCCGACCAGGCCGAGGGTCGGTGGCGGGTAGGGGCCGGCCGACGGCAGGTGGACGGCGTCGCCGTCCAAGGGGTCGGGGCCGGCGACGATCAGGCTGCCGCCGGCCTCGGCCAGGAGCGGACGCAGCGCGGCGGCGAGGGCGGCACGTTCGGCGCGGGGCAGGTCCTTCTCGCGCAGCACCACCCAGCGCACTCCCCCGGCCACCGCCGCCGCGACCACCTCCGGCAGCGGTCGCCGGGCCTGCCACCGATCGGTGAGCACCACCAGGCCCGAGGGCACCACCGGACGGGCTGGCCCGGTCGCGCCGAACCGCCCCGAGCCGGCTCGACGCGGGTCCGGGCGCGTCCCGGCGGGGCGTGGACCGCGCACTGCGCCCGCCTCGGGCGGCCCGTCGACGACCTGCCGCGTCACCGTCACAGGTCGGGCCTTCCCTCGTCGGGGGTGGAGGCGAGGGCGTGGAAGCGGCGGGCGATCCGCCCGGCGCCGTACGCGAGCCGGCCCGCCTCCACCGCGTACCGCATGGCGGTGGCCATCGCCACCGGGTCGGCGGCCCGGGTGACCGCGCTGGCCAGCAGCACCGCGTCGCAGCCCAGCTCCATGGCGAGTGCCGCGTCGGAGGCGGTACCGATGCCGGCGTCGAGGATCACCGGCACGGCCACGCTCTGCCGGATCAGCCGGATGTGGTGCGGGTTGGACACGCCCAGCCCGGAGCCGATCGGCGCGCCGGCCGGCATCACCGCGGCGCAGCCCACGTCGGCCAGCCGGCGGGCCAGGATCGGGTCGTCGGAGGTGTACGGCAGCACGGTGAACCCGTCGGCGACCAGTTCCTCGGCGGCGCGCAGCAGCTCCACCCCGTCGGGCAGCAGCGTGCGCTCGTCGCCGATCACCTCCAGCTTCACCCAGTCGGTGTCGAACGCCTCCCGGGCCAGGTGGGCCACCTTCACCGCCTCGCCGGCGGTGTAGCAGCCGGCGGTGTTCGGCAGCAGCCGCACCCCGCACCGGTCCAGCACGTCGAGCAGCCCGCCGGCCGCGGCGGGGGTGGTGTCCACCCGGCGCAGGGCCACGGTGACCAGCTCGGTGCCGGAGGCCCGGACGGCCTGCTCCAGCACGTGCAGGTTGGCCGCGCCGCCGGTGCCGAGGATGAGCCGCGAGGAGAGGGTGACGGTGCCGATGGTGAGCGTCACGCCGCTCACCCGCCCTGCGCGGCGCTGAGCACCTCGACCCGGTCGCCGTCGCGCAGCACGGTCGCCGGCCAGCCGGTGCGGGGCACCACCTCGCCGTTCACCGCCACCGCGAGGCCGCGCCGCTGCTCGGTGACCGCGCGGACCAGGTCCGCCACGGTCGACCCGCCGGGCAGGTCCCGGCCGGCACCGTTGACGATCAGTTGCACGTCTCCTCCTCGGGGGTGGGTGCGATCCGGTCCCGGCCGGCGGCTCGGGCGGCGGCGCCGGCGGTGAACCGGTCCGGCGCGAAGGGGGCGAGCAGCGGGTCCGCCGCGCCGGTGACCACCAGCTCGGCGATCAGGTCGGCGGTGACCGGGGTGAGCAGGATGCCGTGCCGGTGGTGGCCGGTGGCGACCAGCACACCGGGCCGGCCGGGCAGCGGCCCCAGGATCGGCGCGTTGTCCGGCGTACCGGGGCGCAGCCCGGCGGCGGCCTCCACCAGGTCGTACTCGGCCAGGTCGGGCACCAGGTCGACGGCGGCGCGGAGCAGTCGCAGCACCGCCCCGGCGGTCACCTCGGTGTCGGCGCGCTCCTCGACGGTCGCGCCGAGGACCACCTCACCGTCGACGCGCGGCACCAGGTACACCGACTCGCCGTCGGCGTACCCCCGGATCACGTGCCGGAAGTCCGGCGTGCCGCGACCGGGCGCGCGCAGCCGGAGCACGTGCCCCATCCCCGGCCGGACCGGCAGGCCGGTGCGCGCGGCGGCGCCGCAGCCGGCGGCGACCACGGTGTCCCGGGCGTCGACCGCGGGGAGGCGCGCGTCCGCGCCGGGCACCAGCCTGGCCCCGGCCCCCGCGTCCG
>NZ_JAGPYL010000200.1:0-7010 GCF_018070095.1 Micromonospora sp. U56 | reverse complement strand
GGCGTCCCGGTAGCCGGCGAGACGGGCCAGGCCGGCGCCCATGTCCTGCGGGCCGGCGATGGTGGCGATCCGCCGTCGGCCCCGCTGGGCCAGGTGCTCCACCGCCTGCCGCGCGCCGCCGACGTTGTCCACGTCGACGAACCAGGACGGCCGCGCCCCGGGCTGGAGCATCCGCGCGGGCCGGCCGCCGAGCACGGTCGGCAGGTCACGCTCCTCCAGCAGCGTGGGCAACGGGTCGGAGTCGTGCAGCGACAGCAGCAGCACCCCGTCCACGTGCTGGTTGGTCAGGTGGTGCTCGACCCGTTCCCGCTCGATCGGGGACTGCACCATGGCCAGCCAGAGCTGCAGCGGCGTCTCCAGCAGCCCGGAGCTGACGCCCCGGACGATGCCGGCGAAGAACGGCTCGGTGAAGACCCGGTCGCCGGACTCGGAGACCACCAGGGCCACCGAGTCGGTCCGCTGGGTGACCAGCGCCCGGGCGGCCCGGTTCGGCACGTACCCCAGTTCCGCGATGGCCTGCTGGACGGCGGCCCGGGCCTCCGGACTGACCTGCGGCGAGCCGTTGACGACCCGGGAGACCGTGCCGCGCCCGACGCCCGCGCGGGCGGCGACCGCGTCGAGGGTCGGGCGCCCGAGCGACCGGGTGCGCTGCGTTGTCATCGTCTGCTCCTCCGACGTCGGGCGGATCCGCGCCACCCGTGGGGAGCGGGTGGGCGCGGAGCCGCCCGAGAACTGGCTGGCCTTCGCCTATTGTGCGGCCAGACCGTTACGTCGGATCACCTCGGCGTACCACCTGGCGCTGGACTTGGGGATACGGGCCTGGCTGTCGTAGTCGATCCAGACCATCCCGAACCGCTTGGTGTAGCCCCAGGCCCATTCGAAATTATCCATCAGCGACCAGGCGAAGTAGCCGCGCAGGGGCACCCCGGCGTTGATCGCCTCGTGCGCCGCCCGCAGGTGGGCGTCGAAGTACGCCAGCCGGTCGATGTCGTCGACCTGCCCGTCGACGACCGCGTCGACGAAGGCGGAGCCGTTCTCGGTGACGTAGAGCGGCAGGTCGGTGTACTCCTCGTGGACCCGGCGCAGCGTCTCGGTCAGGCCGGGGGCGTCGATCTCCCAGTCCATGTCGGTGACCGGCACGCCCCGGGTGACGAACCGGACGTCCTCGCTGCCCGGCCAGCACGACGGCGCCCGCCAGTACGGCTCCGGCTCGGCGCCCTCGACCGGGGCGGCGACCACGTGCCGGCTGTAGTAGTTGACGCCGACCAGGTCCAGCGGGGTGGAGATGACCGCGAGGTCGCCGTCGCGCACGTGCCCGAAGTCGGTGACCTCGCGCAGGTCGGCGGCGAGGTCGGTCGGGTACGACCCGCGCAGCACCGGGTCGAGGAAGAACCGGTTGGCCAGCGCGTCGATCCGCCGGGCCGCGTCGACGTCGGCGGGCGCGTCGCTGGCCGGGGTGACCGGGTAGAGGTTGACGGTGATGCCGAGCTGGGCCTGCGGCCGGGACGCCCGCAGCGCCTGCACCGCCAGCCCGTGGCCGAGCATCAGGTGGTGCCCGGCGCGGACGGCGTCCGCCCCGTCGGAGCGGCCGGGCGCGTGCACGCCCGAGCCGTAGCCGAGGAACGCCGAGCACCAGGGCTCGTTCAGCGTCGTCCAGTACGTCACCCGGTCGCCGAGGGCGTCCGCGACGAGCTGGGTGTAGTCGGCGAACCGGCCGGCGGTGTCCCGGGCCGGCCAGCCGCCGGCGTCCTCCAGCGGCTGGGGCAGGTCCCAGTGGTAGAGGGTCAGCCAGGGCTCGATGCCGTGCCCCAGCAGCTCGTCGACGAGCCGCCGGTAGAAGTCCAGGCCCTCGGCGTTGGCCGGGCCCGAGCCGCCCGGCTGCACCCGCGGCCAGGACACCGAGAACCGGTACGACTTCAGGCCCAGCTCGGCCATCAGCCGGACGTCCGACGGCATCCGGTGGTAGTGGTCGCAGGCCACGTCACCGGTGTGCCCGGCGACCACCCGCCCCTCGGTGTGGCTGAACGTGTCCCAGATCGACGGGCTCCGGCCACCCTCGGTGGCCGCCCCCTCGATCTGGTACGCGGCGGTCGCCGCGCCCCACAGGAAGCCGGGCGGGAAGGTCAGTTCCGGCCCCTGGTCGAGTACGCCGACTGCGGGCGGGTGGTCTGGGTTGCTCACGACTTGACGGCACCTTCCATGATCCCGCCAATGATCTGGCGGCCGAACAGGGCGAACACGAGCACCAACGGCACGGTACCGATGGCGGTCGCGGCGAACACCTGCGAGTAGTCGGTGTAGTAGGCGTACGAGAGGAACGCCAGGGACACCTGCAGGGTCGGATTCTCCGGGGTGAGCACGGCGTACGGCCACAGGTAGGAGTTCCAGGTCTCCATGAAGGTGAGCAGGCCGAGCACGGCCGCGGCCGGGCGCAGCGCGGGCAGCACGATGTTCCAGTAGATCCGGAAGGTGCTGGCCCCGTCGACCCGGCCCGCCTCGATCAGCTCGTCGGAGATGGCCTGGGTGGCGTACTGCCGCATCATGAACACGCCGAAGGCGCTGACCAGGAAGGGCACGGTCACCGCGTAGAGGGTGTCGTACCAGCCGAGGTCCTGGATCATGCCCCAGAGCGGGATGAGGCCCAGCTGGGTCGGGATCATCATGGTCACGATGATCGACAGCAGCAGGATGTTGCGGCCCCGGAAGCGCAGCTTGGCGAAGGCGAAGCCGGCCAGCGACCCGGTGATCACCACCGAGACGGTCACCACGCCGGACACGATCACCGAGTTGAGCAGGCCGGTGAGGAAGTTCGCGGCGTCGTTGGCGAGCACCCGGTCGAAGTTGTCGCCGAACGCGCCGCCCGGGGTGACCGGCGGCGGCACGTCGTTGATCGAGTCCAGGCTGCGGGTGGCGATGACGACCATGTAGTAGAAGGGGTAGATCGAGAAGAGCACCGCCAGCACGAGGGCGACGTACATCAGCGGGCTGGTGCGCCAGAGGCGCTGGGACGCGGAGTTCACTCGGTCGCTCCTCACTTGACCGTACGGCGGACGAGCAGGAAGTTGACCAGCGAGACCAGGGCGATCATCACGAACATCGCCCAGGCCACGGCGGCGCCGTACCCGGCGGTGTTCAGGTTCTCGATACCCAGTTCGTACATGTACATGGCCAGGGTCTGGAACTCGCGCTGGTCGCCGCCGATGATGTTGCCGTTGGCGAAGACGAGCGGCTCGGTGAAGAGCTGGAGCCCGCCGATGGTGGAGAGGGTGACCACGAAGACGAAGGTCGGCGTGAGCATCGGCAGGGTGATCCGCCAGAACTGCTTCCACTGGTTGGCGCCGTCGATGGCCGCCGCCTCGTAGAGGTCCTTGGGGATGGCCTGCATGCCGGCCAGCAGGATGAGCGTGTTGTAGCCGGTCCACCGCCAGTTGACCATGGAGGCGATGGCGGTCCAGGAGCTCCACCGCTGCGCGTCCCAGTCCACCGCATCGATCCCGACCAGGCCGAGCACCCAGTTGATCAGGCCGAAGTCGCGCTGGAAGAGCATGCCGAAGACGATCGCCACGGCGGCGACCGACACCACGTTCGGCATGAAGATGGCCATCCGGAAGAACGTCCGGGCGCGCAGGAACGTGCGGTTGAGCAGGGTCGCCAGGAAGAGCGCGAGCAGCAGCTGCGGGATCGTCGAGAGCAGGAAGATGCCGAAGGTGTTGACCGTGGCGTTCCAGAAGTACTCGTCGGTGAACAGCCGGGTGTAGTTGTCCACGCCGATGAAGCTGTGCTCGCCGATCAGGTTCCAGTCGTGCAGCGACATCCAGGCCGTACGCAGCATCGGGTAGAACCCGAAGATGCCGAAGATCACGAAGAACGGGGCGACGTAGAGGTACGGGGAGAGCTTGAGGTCGAGGCGGTTGAGCGAGAGTGCCCGGCTGCGGCGCCGGGTGGGCGGCGGTGGCGACGCCGTGGGTGACGGCGGCGCGGTCGTGGCCGACAGGCTCATGCGGGATCCTTTCCCGGCGCCGGCGGGGCCGGTGAGGCGGGCGGTACGTACAACGGGACGCGGCCGGTGGCGCCCGGGAGACCCGGACGCCACCCGCCGTGGTGGGTCAGTGCTCAGAAGGCGCCCTGGGTCTTGGCGTCCTTGACGTACTGCTCCCAGGCCTTGTCCTTGGTCGACTGCCCGCTCTCGTACGACCGCAGCGCCGGCTCGAAGGCGTTCTCCTTCACGGCCTGGTGCTTCGGACCGAGGTGCAGCGGCTGGATCTTGGAGACGCTGTCACCGAAGATCTTGCCGGTCGGGGCGTTGTTGAAGTACTCGTTGGTGTAGGCGAGGAACTCCGGGTTCTTCAGCGCCTCGAGGTTGGTCGGCAGCGGGCCCTTGGCCTTGAAGGCCGCCACCTGGCTCTGCGCGTTGGTCAGGTACTCGGCGAGCTTCGCCGCCTCCTTGGGGTGCTTGCTCTGGGTCGGCACGGCGAGCCAGGAGCCGCCCCAGTTGCCCGCGCCGCCGGGGACCGGCGCCACGTCCCACTTGCCCTTGTTCTCCGGGCCGGAGTTCTCCTGCACGATGCCGAGCATCCAGGACGGGCAGAAGGTCGCGGCGAAGGTGCCCTGCTTGAAGCCGGCCGACCACTCCGGCGACCAGGTGGCCGTCTCGGCGGTGATGTTGGCGTCGGCCATCGCGATCGCGGTGTCCCAGGCGCTCTTCACCGAGGCGCTGCTGTCGGCGACGACGTTGTCGTCCTTGTCGTAGAACAGGTCGCCGCCCTGCTGGAACATCACCGCGCTGGAGGCGGTGGTCACCGAGTCGAGCATGCCCTTGCCGGTGGCTGCCCGGTACTTCTTGCCGGTCTCGATGAAGGCGTTCCAGTCCGGCCAGAGGGCTGCGACCTGGTCCCGCTCGACGGGGAGCTTGGCGGCCTGGAAGAGGTCGCGCCGGTAGCAGACGGCGAGGCTGCCGACGTCGGTGGGCAGGCCGATCAGCCGGCCGTCCGGCGCCTTGCCCAGCTCCCACTTCCAGGGCAGGTACTCGCTGCTGTGGTCCTTGGCGACCAGCTTGCCGAGGTCGGCCCAGTTCGCCGGGTTCGCCTTGAACTCGTTGAGGATGCCCTCCTCCAGGGCGACCACGTCGGCGGCGCCCTTGCCGGTGGCCAGCGCCCGGACGATCTTCGGCCGGTACTCGTTGAGCTGCGCGGTCTTGCGCAGCTCGACCTTGATGCCGGTGTCCTTCTCGTACTGCTTGACGATCTCGTCGTAGCCGAATTCGCCGAAGGTGTCCACGACCAGCTTGGCGGGCTTCCCGCCGGACGCCGTGGCGTCGTCGTCGTCCTTGCCGCAGGCCGCGAGACCGCCGAGTGCGGTGACCGCGGCCAGGGCGGCGGCCGCGAGGCGGGTACGCCGCGTGGTGACGCTCATCCTGACCCCTCTTTCAGTGGTGAGGCTGGGTTTGGGTGTGGTGGGGGGTGATCTGCGCGCTCCCGGCCGGGCGGTGTTCGTGGTGATCTGCGCCACGTCCTGGGAACGCTCCCATGAGATTGCCGGGACGTGTCAGAGGTGTCAATAGACCAATGGGAGCGTTCCCAGATCGTTACGGCCGACGCCCTCGACCGGTCCTCAGCGGACGGAGGGGATCAGCAGAGGTGACGCAGCAGCGTGCTGGCCCGCCCCGGGTCGAACCGGGCGGGATCGAAGCCGCCGCCCGCCCATTCCCGCATCGCCGCGTGCTCCCGGTGCCGCGGGTCGGCGAGCGCGGCGAGCAGAAGCAGGTAGCCGGACGGACCGCCGACGTCCTCCGGCGGGCAGGCGCGCTCGCCGTCCAGGCAGGACGGGTACCGCTCCTCCGGGTCGGCGGTGAAGGCGTCCTCCACCACCAGGTCGTGCTCCCACCAGTCGCCGAAGTCGTAGGTGTAGCGGAACCTGCTGCCCTTGCCGAGGACCGCGTCGAGCCGGACGTCCAGCTCGTCGCGGAGCGGCAGCTCACCGTCCGGGTCCGGCTCGCCGTACTGCACCCCGTCGATCTCGAACGAGTGCAGGTGGCAGTCGCGCCAGCCCATCGCGTGCTGCACCACCCGGTGCAGCCGGTCGAGGGTGTAACCACCGGGCACCAGCACCCGCCGCCAGACCGGCGGCCGGACCCCGGCGAGGGACATCTTCAGCTGGAAGATCTGACGTGGCATGCTGCCCCCTCCTCCCACCGCATAGGCTGCCGACATGATCTGCCGAGCCTGCCGGGAGCGGCGGCACGACGACTGTCCCGGCCGGAAGTGGTGCGACTGCCAGCACCGTACCCCCGGACCCATCCCTCCGGTCACCGGTCCGGCCGGCGAATGACCGTCGGAATCCCGATCCGCCGGATCTGGCCGACGCCGGCCACCCCGCCCCTGGACGACACCGAGCTGACCGCGCTCTACGGTCGCGCCGACCGCCCGCACCTGCGGGTCAACTTCGTGGCCAGCCTCGACGGCGCGGTCACCCTGGACGGCTACTCCGCCGGGCTCTCCGGCGGGCCCGACAAGCGGGTCTTCGGGCTGCTCCGGATGCTCTGCGACGGGCTGCTGGTGGCCGCCGGCACGCTGCGGCACGAGGGCTACCGCGCAGTGCGGCTGAGCGAGCCGCGCCGGGCCTGGCGGCGCGAGCGGGGGCTGCCCGAATACCCCACCCTGGTGGTCGTCTCCGGATCGCTGGACCTCGACCCGGCACAGGCCGCGTTCGCCGACGCGCCGGTGCGACCCGTCGTGCTGACCCACGCCGGCGCCGCGCCGCCCCCCGGGCTGACCGACGTCGCCGAGCTGGTCCGCTGCGGCGACGAGCGGGTGGACGTCGCCACCGGCCTGGCCGAGCTGCGCCGGCGGGGGCTGGACCAGGTGCTCTGCGAGGGCGGCCCGCACCTGTTCGGCGCGCTCACCGCCGCCGACCTGGTCGACGAGCTCTGCCTGACCGTCGCCCCGCTGCTCGCCGGGGCGGGCCCCGGCCGGATCACCGCCGGCGTCCCGGGCGTGGCGCAGCATCAGCAC
>NZ_JAGPYL010000020.1:0-72180 GCF_018070095.1 Micromonospora sp. U56 | reverse complement strand
GTGCGCGTCCGCGCACCGGACCACCGCCTCAGATCACTTCCAGCTGCCCTCGATGCCGTTCAGCACGGTCGCGGTGTCCTTGCCGTTGATCCAGTCGGCCATGCCCTTCCAGAAGGTGCCCGCGCCGACGGCGGCCGGCATCAGGTCGGAACCGTCGAAGCGGAAGACGCCGCTCTTGTCCTGCAGGATCTGGACGGAGAGCTTGTCGATCGGGCTGGCGACGTTGGCGATGTCCAGCTTGTTGTTCGCCGTGACCCAGTTTCCGAGCTTCGCGCGGCTGTTGACGTACTCGCCGGAGGCGAGGTAGGTCTGCACCGCCTGCACCTCCGGGCGGTCGGCGTAGGCAACGACGAACTCGCCTGCGCCCAGCACCGGCTTGCCCTTGGCCGGGTCGATGGCCGGGAAGTAGAAGGCGAACGCGTCGCCGTCCTCGGCCACCTTGGTGCCCTCGGGGAACTGGTTGGCGTAGAACGACGCCTGCCGGTGCATGGCGCACTTGCCGGTGGTGATCGGCAGGCCGGCCTCACCGAAGGCGGTGGTGCCGATGCTCTTCACGCCGCCGAAGCCGCCGTTCATGTACTTCTCGCTCTTGAGGATGGTGCCGGCCCGGTCGACTGCCTCAACCACCCGCGGGTCGTTGAACGGGATGGCGTGGGTGGTCCACTGGTCGTAGACCTCCGGACCCTGGGTCCGGAGCATGACGTCCTCGATCCAGTCGGTGGCCGGCCAGCCGGTGGCGTCACCGGACTCGATGCCGGCGCACCACGGCTTGGTGCCGCTGGCCGCGATGGTGTCGCTGAGCTTGATCAGGTCGTCCCAGGTGGTCGGGACCTGCCAGCCCTTCTCCTTGAAGGTCTTCGGCGAGTACCAGACGAAGGACTTCACGTTGGCGCCGAGCGGCACGCCGTAGAGGGTGCCGTTGACGGTGCCGTACTTCAGCCAGTCGGCCGGCAGGTTCTGCTCCGCCATGGCCTTGGTGTCGGCCCCGAGGGACTTCAGCTTGCCGGCGTCGGCGAACCGCTTGACCAGACCCGGCTGGGGCACGAACGCCAGGTCGGGCGCGTTGCCGCCGTCGACCCGGACCGGGAGCTGCGCCTCGAACTCGGCGTTGCCCTCGTAGTCGATCTCGATGCCGGTGCAGTCGGTGAACTGCTTCCAGGACTGCTCCAGCAGGTCGGCCTCCGCGTCCCGGATCGACGCGTAGATCGAGACCTTCTTGCCGTCGTTGCCCTGGTACTTCTCGTATGGGGCGCACTCCGGAGAGCTTGCCTTCCCGCTCTTCTTGTCGTCGCCGGTGCCGCAGGCGGTGGCGCCGAGCGCCAGCCCCAGCACGCCGGCGATCGCGAGAGCCTGGCGTGACTTGGCAAACGCCATGCCGTTCTCCTTCCTTGCCGGCGCGTGGAGGAGTCGAAGCCGCGCCGGTCCGATGGTCGTCCCCACATGTAAGCGCTTGCATCACCTCCGGTCCAGCCCTGGCCGGACACGGCCCGGTAACAATCCCGAAACCCGCCCACCGGCCGTGGGCACGCTCCCGCGCAGTAGTCGCCACCTGCACCAAGCGCCACTTCCCATCGATGGAGGTTTCTGCCACGCTGTGCCCAGTAGATTGAAGAATCTCAACATTGGAGGTGCTGGATGCGCAGACGGTGGTGGAGCCTGGCCGCGGCCGCACTGCTCGCCTCGGTGGCCCTGGTGGCCCCGGCGAGCCCGGCGATGGCCGCGCCGACGTTCAAGGTGCCGTTCCCCTGCGGCCAGTCCTGGTCCGGGCAGACCCGGTCCGACCACAGCCCGGCGTACGCGATCGACTTCAACCGCACCGACGACCTCGGCGACCCGGTGGTGGCCAGCGCCCCCGGCACCGTTGACCGGGTCACCGACCTCGGCGGCACCAGCTACGGCAAGTACGTCCGGATCGACCACGGCGGCGGCTACACCACCTACTACGCCCACCTCAACGGCTTCAACGTCTCGGTCGGCCAGACCGTCGGCTACGGCAGGGTGATCGGCTGGGTGGGCAGCACCGGCGGCTCCACCGGGCCGCACCTGCACTACGAGCAGCGGCTCAACGGCAACGACATCCAGGTGCGGTTCAACGGCGCGCTGGCGCTCTACTGGGGCACCAAGAGCTACTCCAGCGACAACGCCTGCTCCGGCGGCACCGCCTCCGGCACGGTCAACACCGCCGGCGCGGACCTGACCGTGCGCTCCGGCCCGGGCACCGGCTACAGCGCGGTCGGCTCGGTCGCCGACGGGACCAGGGTGACCATCTACTGCCAGACCACCGGCACCACGGTCACCGGCACGTACGGCACCAGCTCGATCTGGGACCGGATCGGCTCCGGCCGGTTCATCTCCGACGCGTACGTCTACACCGGCTACGACGGGTGGATCCCGAACGTGCCGCGCTGCTGAGGCGCGCGGACGCGCGGCGGGGCCCCGGCCGGGCCGGGGCCCCGCGACGTCGGGTCAGCTGTTGAGCTGCCAGATGGAGAAGTTCAGCGCGGCGGCGAAGGTGACCCAGGCCCAGTACGGCAGCAGCAGCGCCGCCGCCGGGCGGGAGGCCCGCCGGAACAGCACGACGGTCACCCCGATGGCGAGCCACATCAGCACGATCTCGGCGAAGGCCAGGCCGTACCGCCCGGCGCCGAAGAAGAGCGGCGTCCAGATCGCGTTCAGCACGAGCTGGGCGGTCCACGCCCAGAGGGCCGGGCCGAAGCCGACCCGGCGCCAGACCAGCCAGCCGGCGATCGCGATCAGCGCGTAGAGCAGCGTCCAGACCGGGCCGAAGAGCCACGAGGGCGGCGCCCAGTCCGGCTGCCGGAGGCCGGCGTACTCGTCGGTGGTGCCGCGTACCCCCAGCCCGCCGATCGCGGCGGCGACCGCCACGGCCGCGCCGAAGCCGAGCAGCGCCCACCAGGTGCGCGCGCCGTGGGTCCGCGGGGTGCTCTGCGTTATCTCCATGGTCGAGATATTTCCGCTCGACCGACGGCACAAACCCGACCCACGAGCGGGCGCAAAGCCCGGACGCACGGCGCCGGGGTCGTCGCTGCCGGATCTCCAGGTCTGGGAGGACGGAGATCCCGGAAGCGACGACCCCGGCGGGTCCGGTGACGCGAAACCAGCGTCAATTGAAGATGCTGACACCACCCGGGCCGACCAGCAGGCCCACCACGATGAGGACGACGCCCCACAGGATCTGCCGGCGGAACAGCGCGAGGATGCCGGCGACCACGAGTACGACTGCGAGAATCCAGAGAATCAGCTCCATGGCGGCTGAATACCCGTCTCTCCGAGCCCGGAAACCTGGGAGATCATTCGAGGTGATCGCCCAGGTGGAAGATGCTGTACGCCTGCTTGATCACGGGGTGCGCGACGTTGCGGACGCGGACCCCGCCGGGGGTGGTGCCGCGCTCGGTGCCCGCGTGGGCGTGCCCGTGCAGGGCCAGCGCGGTCGGCGCCGAGTCGATCGCCTGACCCAGCTGGTACGACCCCAGGAACGGATAGATCTCCAGCGGCTCGCCGGCGAGCGTGTCCGGCACGGGGGAGTAGTGGGTGAGCGCGACCAGCCGGTCGCAGTCCAGCCCGTGCAGCGCCTTGGCCAGCGCCTCGGCGCTCTCGTTGGTCGTCCGGACGAAGGCCTTCATCTCCGGCTCCCCGAAGTCGCTGGCGCACCGGCCGGCGAAGCCGCCGCCGAAGCCCTTGACCCCGGCCACGCCGAGCCGGCCGCCGGCGCACTCCAGCACCATGCCCGTCCCCTCCAGCACGGTGATCCCGGCGTCCTCCAGCACCTGGATGACCTGCGGCACCTGGTCGCACTGGTGGTCGTGGTTGCCGAGCACGGTGATCACCGGCACCCCGAGCCCGCCGAACTCCCGGGCCACGCAGCGCGCCTCGGACTCGGTGCCGTGCCGGGTCAGGTCCCCGGCGAGCAGCAGCACGTCGGCGCAGTCCGGCAGCTCCTCCAGGGCCGGACGGAACCGGCCGACCACGTCCTCGTCCACGTGCACGTCGCCGACGGCGGCGATCCGGATCATCGTCGGGCCCTCCTCACGGCAGCTCCTCGACCTGGGTGGGCGCCTGCGCGCGGATGACCCCGATGTCGCTGGTGATGGGCAGGTCCGGGAAGCGCTCCGAGACCCGCCGGAGGATCTCCTCCCGCCGGTGCGGGGTCTCCACCTCGCCGTAGAGGACCAGGCCGCGTTCCCGGTGGACCACGGTGATGCCCTGCTCGGCGACGTCCGGATCCTCGGCGAGCAGCCGGTGGATCTCCGCCTCGACGTACTCGTCCGGCGGGCCGGCGCCATGCTCGGTCACGGTGTCTCCTCTCCCTCGGGGGTGCGGGCGTACGGCACCGGCGTGCCGCCGTACGGCACCACGTCGAGCCGGTCCAGCAGCACCAGGAACGCCTCGGCGTACGGCGAATGCCGCGTCTCCTTCCGTACCCGTTCCCAGTCGATCTGTTCCCGCAGCGAGCGGGCCAGCGGCAGGCCGCGGGCGAAGTCGCAGTAGTGCTGCGAGAAGCTGAGCAGCTTGTGCACCATCAGCCGGGTCGCGGAGAGCACCGGCATGTGGATGGCGTCCACCGGGCGCACCACGGTGTCGGCGAAGGTCTCCTCGGTCACCGGGGTCTCGATCGGTCGGTGGATCAGGTCCACCATCCGCCCCTCGTCGTAGACCTTGACCAGCCAGTCCTCCGGCGGACGCTCGGCGTTGAAGCCCTCGGCGACCAGCGCCTCCAGCGCCCGTTCGATGTCCTCCTCGCAGAGCAGGAAGTCCACGTCGTGCTCGCTGGAGTGGCCGCCGTGCGCGTAGACGGCGAAGCTGCCGCCGAGGGCGAAGGGGATGTCGTTCTGCTTGAGCACGGCGGCGACCCGCTTGAGGGTGTGCAACAGGCTCTCGTCCCCGCGCTCGGCCATCTGGTTCTCCCGTCGTCGTGAAGGTGGACAGGCGGTCGGAAATGACGTTGCGTACCCGGCCCGCCCGCCGCCCACACCTGGGCGGCGATCAGAGACTGGTCACCTGGCCATCAACCGGGCAAGCCGCCGGTGGGCGAGCGCCGGTCGGATAACCTGTGCAGGGTGGCCAGATCACTGCTTGCGACCGGCGGCACGGCCCGACTTCGCCGCGTCGCCCTGATCGGCATTGACGGCTCGGGCAAGACGACCCAGGCGCACCGGCTCGCCGACGCGCTCACCGCGGCCGGGCGGCCCGCCACCTACCACCGCAACGCCGGCGGCCGGCGCTGGCTCGGCCGGCTCGCCAACCGGCTCGGCCGCCCCGACGCGCAGCGCCTGGTGGGGCGCAACGGCGTGCTGGCAGTGGAGTCGGTGCTGCGCTGGCTGGCGATCGCCGCCGCGCTGCTGAGCTGCCTGGTGACCGGCCGTACGGCGGTGATGGACCGCTACTCCGCCTGCCAGTACGCCAGCATCCGGGCGCACGGCGGGCAGCGCTGGGAGCGGCTGGCCCGGGTCGGTTACCGGGTCTTCCCGCCCCCGCAGGTCACCTTCCTGCTCACCGTGGACCCGGCGGAGGCGTACCGGCGGATCGAGCGGCGCGGCGACGACCACGAGACGATGGGCTGGCTGACCGCCGCCGACACGGCGTACCGCACCCTGCCCGAGTACCCGAGCTTCGTGCTGGTCGACGCCGGTGGCGCGCCGGAGGACGTGGAGCGGCGCATCCGCGCCCACCTGGCGGCCTGGCTACCGCCCGAGGCCGGCCCGCCGGCTGTCGACGCGTCGGCTGCCGACCGGCCGGTCGCCGCGGCGATCCCGGGGCGGTCGCCGGTTCAGGCCCGCCCGTAGACCGGGACGGCCGCCCCGCTGGTCGGCGCGGAGTCGTCCGAGGCGAAAAAGCGGATCACCGGGGCGATCTCGGCCGGGGTCACCCAACGGCGGTGGTCGGCGCCCGGCTGGGCGGCCCGGTTCGCCGGGGTGTCGATCACGCTGGGCAGCACCGTGTTGCAGCGGACGCCGGAGGCCCGGTACTCGACCGCCACCGCGTTGGCGAAGGCGAGCACGGCCGCCTTGGCGGTGGCGTACCCGGCCGCCCCGGGGAACGGCGCGAGCGCGGCCCGGGACGAGACGCAGACCACCGCGCCGCCGCCGGCCGCGATCAGGTGCGGCAGCGCCGCCTGGGTGACCAGGTAGGTGGGCCGCAGGTTGATCGAGAGCATCCGCTCGAACTCCTCGACCGGGGTCTCGTGCACCCGGCCGCCGCTGGCGTACCCGCCGACCAGGTTGACCACCGCGCGCAGCGGCGCTGCCGGGTCGTCGTCGGCGGCCCGCACGGCCCGCTCGACGCCCGCCGGGTCCATCAGGTCCGCGGTCACCCGGACCGGGCCGGACGCCGCCGGCCCCGCCCCGGTGGCGCTCTCCCGCTGGGGTACGACCACCCGCCAGCCCGCCTGGACGAAGGCGGCGGTGACCGCCCCGCCGAGCCCGCCCGTTCCGCCGGTGACCAGCACGCTGCGATCCGCCATGCGGGACACCGTAGCGTGGTGTTGGACCGCGGCGGACCGGAGCGTCATGCTGCGGTGACGGCACAAGCTGCCGGAACGTGACGCGCGCGGGGGATACTTGTTGGCGGATACGCGCGGTGATGGTTGACGGGCCACCGTTCATGAAAGTAAGTTTCATCCGTGGCGAAGAGTACGAAGATTTCTGCGAGTCACGAGCCGGGTGGGCTGATCGTCCACATCAGCGGCCTGCTGCCCTCGCTGTCGCCCGCCGAGCAGCGGGTGGCCCGTTTGGTCGTCTCCGACCCGGCCGACGCCGCGCGGCGGACCATCACCGATCTCGCCACCGCCGCAGAGACATCCGAGGCCACCGTCATCCGGTTCTGCCGGTCGGTCGGCATGAACGGTTACCCGCAGTTGCGGATCCGGCTCGCCGCCGAGGCCGCCCGCCGGGTCGAGCCGCCGGACGCCCGGGTCGTCGGTGGTGACATCCCGCCCGGCGCGGACCTGGCGCAGATCATCGCCACCATCGCGTTCAACGACGCCCGGGCCGTCGAGGAGACCGCCGAGCAGCTCGACCCGGCGGTCTGCGAGCGGGTGGTCGACACCATCGCCGCCGCCGGCCGCATCGACGTCTACGGCGCCGCCGCCAGCGGCTTCGTCGCCTCGGACTTCCAGCAGAAGCTGCACCGCATCGGCCGCACCGCCTTCTACTTCCCGGACATCCACACCGCGCTGACCTCCGCCGCGCTGCTCGGCAAGGGCGACGTCGCCGTCGGCATCTCGCACACCGGCACCACCTCCGACGTCATCGAGGTGCTGGAGCAGGCCCGGGCGCGGGGCGCCGCAACCGTCGCACTGACCAACTTCCCCCGCTCGCCGATCACCGAGGTGGCCGACTTCGTGCTCACCACCGCGGCCCGGGAGACGACCTACCGCTCCGGCGCGATGGCCAGCCGGCTCGCCCAGCTCACCGTCATCGACGTGCTCTTCGTCGGGGTGGCCGCGCGGAACCGGGCGCGGGCGCGCAAGGCGCTGGAGGCGACCGCCGAGGCGGTCCAGTCGCACCGGGTCGGCCCGGGCCGGAGGCGCGGGTGACCGCCGGTCGGGTGGAGCCGGACGAGGCGGCGACCGTGGCCCGACCGGTGGTCCGGGTGGGCGCTCCGACCGAGCGTCGCAACCCGGACAGCGCCGACCTCGACCTGATGTCGACCCGGGACGTGCTCACCGTCATCAACGACGCCGACCGCCGGGTGCCGGCCGCCGTCGCCGCCGTCCTCGACGAGATCGCCGCGGCCGTCGACCTGGCCGTCGCGGCCCTGCGCGGCGGGCACCGGGTGCACTACTTCGGCGCCGGCACCTCCGGGCGGCTCGGGGTGCTCGACGCCGCCGAGCTGGCCCCCACCTTCAACTCCCCGCGGGACTGGTTCTGCGCCCACCTGGCCGGCGGCCCGGACGCGATGTGGCGCGCCGTCGAGGACGCCGAGGACGACGAGCGGGGCGGCGCCGCCGAGGCGGCCGAGTGCGTACGGCCGGGCGACCTGGTCGTCGGCCTGGCGGCCAGCGGGCGCACCCCGTACGTCCTCGGGGCGCTCGCCGCAGCCCGGGCGCAGGGTGCCGCCACGGTGCTGCTCTGTGCGAACCCGGAGGCGGAGGCCGCCTCCTCGGTCGACGTGTTCATCGGGGTGGACACGGGACCGGAGGTGGTCACCGGGTCGACCCGGATGAAGGCGGGCACCGCGCAGAAGCTGGTGCTGAACAGCTTCTCCACGGCCGTGATGGTGCGCCTCGGCCGGGTCTACTCGAACCTCATGATCGACATGGTGGCCACCAACGCGAAGCTTCGCGGGCGGATGATCTCGATCCTGATGGAGGCCACCAACTGCTCGGAGGAGATCTGCCGGCGGGCCCTGCACGAGGCCGCCGGCGATCTCAAGACCGCCCTGGTCTCGCTGGTCTCCGGGGCCGAGGTGCCCGCCGCCCGGGCCGCCCTGGCCCGCAGCGCGCACCAGGTGCGCGGCGCGCTCGCCCTGCTCGCCTCCTGACCCCTCCGCCGCCTCCCGGCTCGCCCACGGCCAGGTGAGACGCGGAACACGTCGCGGATGGGACGTCCCGCACGCCCCGGATTGTTGTCTAGGGGGCGGGGTAATCAATCCCGGAGCGGATGAACCGACCGGTACACCGGCGCGTATCTGGCAGTGACCAGGATCGCAGCCGGGCGGTGACGAGGGTCGCTGCGTCGTTGGGGTCGCAATGGTGCGATTGCCAGGGGCGGAGGTCGATTTCCCCTGATCCGCCAGCCTGTTCGTGGTGCGGAGTCGGTGAGCCCGAATGGGGCGCTGACAGCAAACGTGGACGTGGCTTTCAGCTGATACTCAGGCATTCGTGACACTTTCGACTCACGACATGGAATCCCCGACACGTCTCATCTGTTGTGTAGGTGTCAGCACCGACGGGCACAGCGGAGGTTACGGGGGAGGGCCGATGGACGTGGGGATGGCAAGGAACCGGGCAACCGGCGCGAGCGAGGGGACCGTGGGCAACGTGGACAAGAACATCGGCATGCGGACCGACGAGGTCGCCGAGGAGCGCGACCTGGTCGGCGTCTACCTTCACGAGATCTCCCGGACGCCGCTGCTGGACGCCGCCAAGGAGGTCGATCTCTCCAAGGCCATCGAGGCCGGCCTGTACGCCGAGCACCTGCTCGCCGAGGACCGCGTCCCCGAGGGCGTCGACCGGGACGACCTGGAGCGCCTGGTCGTCGAGGGCGAGCGCGCCAAGGATCTCTTCATCCGGGCCAACCTGCGGCTGGTCGTCTCGATCGCCCGCCGCTACGTCCGGTCCGGGATGCCCATGCTGGACCTGATCCAGGAGGGCAACACCGGCCTGGTCCGCGCGGTGGAGAAGTTCGACTACGAGCGCGGCTACAAGTTCTCGACGTACGCGACCTGGTGGATCCGTCAGGCCATCAGCCGGGCGATCGCCCAGCAGGAGCGGACCGTGCGCCTGCCGGTGCACCTGGTCGAGGACGTCAACCGGATGCGCAACGTGGCCCGGCAGCTCACCCGTGAGCTGGGCAGCGACCCGGAGCCGGAGCAGATCGCGGCGGCCCTCGGCGTCACCGTCGAGCGGGTCAACGAGCTGGTCCGCTGGTCGCAGGACACCGTGTCGCTGGACACCCCGGTCGGCGACGACGGCGACACCAAGCTCGGCGACCTGGTCGCCGACAGCGACGCCCCGTCGCCGGAGGAGATCGTCCTCACCGGCCTGGAGCGGCAGCGGATCGAGGGTCTGCTCAACCACCTCGACGACCGGTCGGCCGGCATCATGCGGGCCCGGTACGGGCTCGAGGACGGTCGGGAGCACTCGCTCACCGAGGTCGCGTCGCGCTTCTCGCTCTCCCGGGAGCGGATCCGCCAGCTGGAGATCCAGGCCCTCGGCCGGCTCCGCGAGCTGGCCCGTGCCGAGGGGCTGCAGGCAGCGTGACCTGGTAGTAATGACGGCGAACGGCCGGCGTCCGATAGGGGGACGCCGGCCGTTCGCCGTGCCGGGACGGGGTCAGCGGACCCGGCCGTAGCCCTGGATCGGCATGATGTCCATGTCCCGCTTGAGCACGTTGCGCCCGGCGCTGGGCGCGTCGATGATCTGGCCGCCACCGACGTACAGGGCCATGTGGCCCAGGCCGCTGTAGAAGACCAGGTCTCCCGGGCGCAGATCGCCGCGGCCGATGTGGGTCACCACGCCCCACTGCATCCGGGTGTTGTGCGGCAGGGACTTCCCCGCCGCCCGCCAGGCGGCCGAGGTGAGGCCGGAACAGTCGTAACCGTTGGGACCGTCGGCGCCCCAGACGTACGGCTTGCCGATCGCCCCGTACGCGTAGCGCACAGCCACCCCGGCGCTCCCCGCCACGGCGGGTGCGTCCGGGGCGGAGCGGGCGGCCGGCCGCGGGCTCGGCGCCTCGGTGGCCCGGCCGTACGCCGCCCGGCGCAGCTCGTAGAGGTGGGCCAGGTCGCGCTCGATCTTCTTCCTGGTGTTCGCGATGCTGCGCGCCTGTGCGGCCTCCCGGGCCAGCGTCGCGTCCAGCCGGTTCTTCTCGTCGACCAACTTGCGTTGGCTGGTGGTGAAGCCGGCGATGCGGTCCTGGCGTTCCCGGGTGAGCCGGTCGATCGTGCTGAGCCGGTCCAGCAGGGAGACGGACCCGCCCGGTTCCAGCAGCGCCTGCGCGGTCCGCAGGCCGCCGGTCTTGTACGCGGTGACGGCCATGTGCCCGACGTCCGCCCGGCTCCGCGCGGTCTGCTCCTCCAGCGGGCCGATCCGCGCGTGCAGCGCGGCCGCGGCCTTCTTGTTGGCCTTGATCTCCTCGTTGAGCTTGTTGTAGGACTCGACGACCCGTTCCAGCTCGGTCGAGGACTTCTCGATCCGTGCGGTCAGCTCGGCCGTCGACGGCTCGGCCCGAGCCACCGACGACGGGGCGATCAGCGCGGCCGTGAGGCCGGCGACCGTGAGCGTTCGCACCAGCATCCGTAAGGACGACAAGAGCGGAAGGCTCCTCTCCACGGGCCCTCGGGGGATGCTGACGCCCCCGACGGCACCGGCTCGGGGCCATCCGGACGGATGGCGGCCGACCGCGCCGGCCTGCCCAACGTAACCCGGGACGGGAGTGACGCGCAGGGGAAGCCGGGGCGAAAGTTGGCAAAGGGGCAGGAAAGGCCGCTGCGCAGCGTGACATCCCCTGACGCCGTTGTGGCGTGGCGTGCGGCGTGTCGCGGGCACTTCGTCGCCCTTGGCCGCTTGCGCCGGATTCGTCGTTCTGGGCGGATGTCGTGGCACGTGAGCGACGATTGCCGGACAAACCCGAAATGGACGCCAGATGCGGGCGCCCCTGATCGGCCCGGCGCGGTGGAGGCGGGAATCCGACCGGCACGGCCGGCGGGCGGGCAACAGAATGGAACCCGGCGCCGGGAATCCTGCCGTGAGCAGGCACGGGGCGGTGGGAGAGCCGACGCCGCCGGCCCCTGGGAGGACGCCGTGCAGCAGGCAGACCGCTCCGCCACCCGCCCGCCGCGCTCGTCGCGCGGGACGACCCTGCTCTACGCGCGCCCGGGGATCGTGGTGACCACCGAACGGTTCACCGTCGGTCGGAACACCTTCGCCGTCGCCGACCTCACCCACCTGCGGGTGGGGCGCGGGCCGCACGACCGGCTGGCCGTGCGCGCCGTCGCGGTGACCGCCACCCTGATCACCGGCGTCGGCGTGCTGCTCGGCTTCACCGGCGGGCTGCAACGGCTCACCGCCGGGGCGTACCTGACCCTCGGGGTGGTGTTCCTGCTGCCGGTGCTGCTGGCGCTGGCCGGCGACCGCTGGCGGCCGCCGGCGTACGAGCTGTGGGGGCACTGCGGCGGCGTCGAGGTGCTGCTGTTCAGCAGCGACGACGAGCGGCAGTTCGGCCAGGTCAGCCGGGCGGTGAACCGGGCCCGGGAACTGCACCGGTATCCCGACGCGGAGGACCCGCCCGCCCCGGCCGGCTACTGGCGACCGCAGCCCCGACGGGCCTAGACCGCAGCCCCCGCGCGGGCCTAGCGCGCGGCGACCGGCTCCGGGGCCTGCGGCTGCCGCGCGGCGAGATCCCGGGTGACCCTGCGCTCGGCGACGAACGACACGAACGGCACCGTGCCGGCGAGCATCACCAGCAGCATCCGCTTGAGCGGCCAGTTCACCCGGCGGCCCAGGTCGAAGGTGGCGGCCAGGTACAGCATGTAGAGCCAGCCGTGCGCGGTGCCGACGACCGCCACCACGATCGGCTCGTCGAACGCGTACTTCAGCGGCATGCCGATCAGCACCAGCACGGCCAGCGCCACGCCCACGATCCATGCGATCACGCGGTACCGGGTAAGGGCTCCGCCCACCGTCGTCCGTCCTTCCGCACCGGCCTCAGCCGGGATAGTCACCGGGCCTCGCGCCCGGATTGGCGTTCAACCATGTCAGGTAGCGGTTGTACTCGGTCAGGTCCGCGTCGTCCGGGGCGTCGACCGCAGCCGGCACCCGGGCCACCCGCACCGGGCGACGTACCGCCGGGGTGCCCGGATCCGGCGCGGCGCCACCGGCCGCCTCCGGCGCGGCGGCGGCCGGGCCGCGCAGCGTGTGCCGGACCTCACGCCACCAGACGAAGACCACGAAGCCGGCGAAGATCGGCCACTCCACGGCGTACGCCCAGCTCAGCGTGTTGCCCGAGGCCGCCCGGCTGATCTGCCACCAGCCCAGCGCCAGGAACCCGACGACCAGCACGACCATGGCCACGTGGCGGGCGATCCACGCCGGTGTCCAGAGCCGTTTCATGGCATCGAGCGTACCGGGGCGGCCCGGCGTCTCCGACGCGGTGTCGTAGGAGGGTTTGGTGACACCCCGGCTGGGCATCCGTCTAGATGCCAGCCCGAACGAGCCCGAGGGGGCGACATGACCGAATCAGTACGCCAGTCCGGTGACGTCAGCCCGGAGCAGCGGATGACGGAGTGGGACGGCGACGACGCCCGCGACACGTCGGCCTCCGGCGCGCACGTCGACGGAGAGCTGCTCGGGGTGGACCCGGCGGAGCTGGAGGACGAGGACCTGATCCGGGAGATGCAGAGCCTGCACCGCACCCGGCTGGACACGTTGCGCCACGCGGCCGACTCCGCGCTCGCCCACCACCTGCGCCGCACCGCCGAGCTGGAGACCGAGTACCTGGCCCGGCACCCTGGGCGCGAGGTGGATCCGAGCCGGCTGCGGGACGCCTGATGGGCACGCACGCCGAGCGGGGGATGTCCGCGCCGCCCGAGGTGGTGTTCAACACCGCGACCGACCCGGATCGGGCCTCGGCCTGGCTGCCGGAGCCACTGCGGGCCGACGGTGGGGAGCACCCCCAGGCCAGCGCCGACGACCTGCGGGCCCGGTGGAGCAGCGACTCCGCCCCCGGGTGGTCGGCGGAGATCCAGGTGGAACCGGCCGACGCCGGCGGGTCCCGGGTCCGCCTCGACCTGACCGGCGGGGACGACGGCCTGGCCGACGAGACCCTGACCAACCTCGCCCGCGAGGTGGCCGACAACCTGACCGCGGGATGAGCGGAACGTGACGGACAACGAGGAGACGTGGTGACCCAGGGCGGCCTGAAGCAGAAGGTGGCGCGGCTGCGCCAGGCGTACGCGCCGCACGAGCACCGGCCGCTGGGCGGTTACCTGGCCGCGATGGGCACGTACGCCACGGTCACCGCGTCCCTGGCCGGCCTGGTCCGGGCGACCGGCCGGCCGGTGCCGGACCGGCCCGCCCCGGCCGACGTGGTGCTGCTCTCCATCGCCACGCACAAGCTCAGCCGGCTGCTCTCCAAGGACGCGATCACCAGCCCGTTGCGGGCCCCGTTCACCCGCTACGACCACCCGATCGGCAGCGGCGAGGTGATGGAACACGTCCGCGACCGGGGCAGCTCGACCCGGCACGCCATCGGCGAGCTGCTGAGCTGCCCGTTCTGCCTGGCCGTCTGGGTGGCCACCGGCCTCACCGGCGGCCTGGTGCTCGCGCCCCGGCTGACCCGGCTGGTGGCCCCCGCGCTGACCGCGGTCGCCGCCTCGGACTTCCTCCAGATGGGGTACGCCGTCGCCCAGCGGGCCGCCGAGGGCGGGGACCCCGACGAGAAGTGACCCCGTACGCGCGAAGGGGGCCGGCACTGTTGCGCCGGCCCCCTTCGCGTCGTCCCGCTCAGGTCGGGGTGGTGCCGCCATCCTCGCCGGCCCAGCCGCGCGAGGCCTCCGGCTCACGCTCGTCGGAGTCCTCGTCGGTGATCACGTCGCGGTCGACCGCGGTGCGGTCGTGCTCGGCGGCGAAGTCGGGCTCGGGAACGGTGTCCCGGCCCCCCGGGGGCTGGCCGAGCGCCGGCACGGACTCGTGTTCGTGCCCCTCGTGGTGCGTCATGCCGTCGTCCTCTCGTCGTCCTCGTCCACCCCCGTGCGCCGCACGCTCAGGCCGCCGAACCGCCCAGCAGGTCGGCCGCCTCGTCCGCCGCGTACTCGCCCTGGGGGAGCGCGGCGATCCGGGCGAGCAGCGTCGGCGGCAGCTCCGCGGCGACCGCCCGGCGGTAGATGTTCGCCTGGGTGATCCGCTCCTGCCCGTGGTAGATGTCGTCGAGCAGCTCGTCGAGCTGCCGGGTGTCGACCTCGTCGGTCACCGGTGCGTCATCGGTCACTCCGCCCAGCTACCCCCACCCGAATCGCCCAAACCCGCGCAGAGGCTGTCGGGTCTCCCGACGCCCGCTCAGGCGGGGGTGGGCAGGGCCGCCCGGCGGGCGCGCGCGGCGGCGGCCAGGTGGTCCAGGACCTCGGCGGTGGTTTCCCAGCCGATGCAGGCGTCGGTGACCGAGCGGCCGTAGGTCAGCTCCCCGGTCGGGTCCAGGTCCTGGCGGCCGTCGAGCAGAAAGCTCTCCAGCATGATGCCGACGATCCCGCGCTGCCCGGCGGCGAGCTGGGCGGCCACGTCGGCGGCGACCTTCGGCTGGTTGCGGTGGTCCTTGCCGCTGTTGGCGTGGCTGGCGTCGACCACCAACCGCTCGGGCAGGCCGGCGGCCCGCAGCAGCTCCAGCGCGCCCGCCACCGACTCCGCGTCGTAGTTCGGCCGGCCGCCGCCGCCGCGCAGCACCAGGTGCCCGTCGGCGTTGCCCCGGGTGTGCATGATCGCCGGGGTGCCGGAGACGTCGATGCCGGGGAATACGTGCGGCACGCCGGCCGCCCGGATCGCGTCCACCGCCGTGCCGATGCTGCCGTCCGGGCGGTTCTTCATGCCGATCGGCATGGACAGCCCGGAGGCGAGCTGCCGGTGCACCTGGCTCTCCACCGTCCGGGCGCCGATCGCGCCCCAGGCCACCGTGTCGGCGATGTACTGCGGGGTGATCGGGTCCAGGAACTCGCAGCCCACCGGCAGGCCGAGGCGGAGCACGTCCAGCAGCAGCGCCCGGGCGGTCCGCAGGCCGAGGTTGACGTCGCCGGAGCCGTCCAGCGCCGGGTCGTTGATCAGGCCCTTCCAGCCCACCGTGGAACGCGGCTTCTCGAAGTAGACCCGCATCACCACCAGCAGGTCCTCGGCGTGCCGGTCGGCGGCCTCGCGCAGCAGGTGGGCGTACTCCAGGGCGGCGGCCGGGTCGTGCACCGAGCAGGGGCCGACCACCACCAGCAGGCGGTCGTCGGCGCGGTCCAGCACCCGGCCGACCGCGCGTCGGCCGGCCAGCACGGCCGAGGCGAGCGGGGCGTGCAGGGGCAGGTCGTGCAGGAGCAGGGCGGGCGTGGTCAACGGCACGACGCGGTCGATCCGTTGGTCGATGACCGCGTCGGTCTCCGGGGTGGTCACGGTGGGCATCCTCTCGCCGACCGTGCCCGGGGCCGGTGCCCGGGTGGAGCCGGCTGCTCGTACGCAGAAGGGCAGGAGCTTCAAGCTCCTGCCCGGCCGGCTCGAAAACGAAGGTGACGTCAGCTCATGGCGAGGTCACCGGCGTCGGAGCCGGCTGCCCAAACCATCGATACGAGCGCGTCACGTCGGCCAGCGTACCCGACCGTACGGGCAAGGCTCACCGGGGCGTCCGGAAAGTCTCGCCCGATGTTTACCTCCATCGATGCAACCACGGGTAACTTCATCGGCACCGCTCGCACCCTCCGGAGGTAACCGATGGATCGTCGTACCGTCCTGCGCGCCACCGCTGCCGGCGGGGCCGCCGCCTTCGCCGGCAGCCTCTGGTCCGGCGCCGCGCTCGCCGCCCCGGCCCAGCCGGGCGTCGGCCCGTACGGGCCGCTCGGCACCGCCGACGCCCGCGGCCTCCAGCTGCCCGCCGGCTTCACCAGCCGGATTGTCGCCCGGTCCCGGCAGGTCGTGGCCGGCACGTCGTACACCTGGCACGACGCCCCGGACGGCGGCGCCTGCTTCGCCACCGGCACCGGTTGGATCTACGTCTCGAACTCGGAGATCGCCACTACCGGGGGCGCCTCGGCGGTCCGGTTCAACGCCGACGGCACGATCGCCTCGGCGTACCGGATCCTGTCCAACACCAACCGCAACTGCGCCGGTGGGGCGACCCCGTGGGGGACCTGGCTCTCCTGCGAGGAGGTCAGCCGGGGCTACGTCTACGAGACGTACCCGCAGGGCGGCCGGGCCGCGGTGCGCCGGCCGGCGCTGGGCCGCTTCAACCACGAGGCGGCGGCGGCCGACCCGGTCCGCCAGGTGATCTACCTGACCGAGGACGAGAGCAGCGGCTGCTTCTACCGGTTCCGCCCCACGGTCTGGGGCGACCTCTCCGCCGGCACCCTGGAGGTGCTGGTCGCCGGCACCGCCACCAGCGGCCCGGTGAGCTGGGCCCGGGTGCCCGACCCGGACGGCTCGCCGACCTACACTCGCCAGCAGGTCTCCGGCGCGAAGAAGTTCAACGGCGGCGAGGGCTGCTGGTACGCCGACGGCACCTGCTGGTTCACTACCAAGGGCGACAACCGGGTCTGGGCGTACGACGCGCTCAACCAGCGAATCGACCTGGCGTACGACGACTCGCTGGTGACCGGCGGCACGGCGCCGCTGACCGGGGTGGACAACATCACCGGCGCACGCTCCGGCGACCTCTACGTCGCCGAGGACGGCGGCAACATGGAAATCGTTTTGATCACTCCGGACGCCGTTGTCACGCCCTTCGTCAGGCTTACGGGCCAGTCCTCGTCGGAGATCACCGGCCCGGCGTTCTCCCCGGACGGCAGCCGGCTCTACTTCTCGTCCCAGCGCGGCACCTCCGGCTCCTCCTCCGGCGGGATCACCTACGAGGTGCGCGGCCCGTTCCGCTGAGCGTCCTGCGGGGGCGGTCCGGCGCCGGATGGCGCCGGACCGGCCTGCGGGCGATCTTGTGGCGTGTCGGGCGGGCCGGCGGGGTATGAGATTCGGCATGAGTCACGAGCAGAGCGACCAGGAGCGGGTCGAGTCCCGCGCCCACCTGCTGCCCGAGGAGGCGTCGGTCGGCAGCGAGGACGCGCAGGCGCAGGCCGACGCCATCCTCACCGAGTCCGACATCCGGGAGGAGGACCAGAACGCCGCCCCGGACACGGTGCTGGAGCACCGCACCTCTGATCAGACCGTGACCCCGATCGAGCCCCCCGACTGATCGACCGCCCCCCGGGCCCGGCGGGAACCCCGGTAGGCCTGCTCGCGCAACCAGGCGAGCGGACCCACCGTCCGCAGGCCCGCCGGCAGGTTCCGTACCGGGTCGAAGGCCAGCGCGGCGTCCGTCCGGGCGTCCAGTTGCCCGCCGAGGGTTACCTGGCCGAACGGCCGCCACGGCCCGACGGCGGACGCGACCGCGAGCACCAGTCGCGGCGCGTCCGCCCGGGTCGCGGCGGCCACCTCGGCCAGCGTCCGGCCCAGGTCGGGGGAGTCCGGGTCGGCCAGCGCCGCCAGCCACAGCCGCCGCGTCCCGGCCCGGAACGGCATGATCGTGCTGTACGTCCCGGCGAAGCGCCGCCGGGGCAGCGGCACGTTGCGCAGCACCGGGGCGGCCCCACTCGAGCTGACCAGCAGGTCGAACGCCCGGGCGTCGGCCAGGTGCAGCCGGACCGCCAGCCCCAGCACGTCCGGCCAGCCGTCCGGGGTGGGCACGCCGCGGGAGAACCGGACGGTGGCGCGGTGCCGGCCCGGCTCGTCGAGCAGCGCGACGCCGGTCGGCGGTCCGGGCGTACCCCAGATCATCACCTCGGCGGTGAACGACCGGCCGGTCGGGTGCAGCAGGCGGGCCCCGCGCCAGCGGGTCAGGACGGCGGCGGCCCCGGCGACGGCGACGGCCGCGCCGGCGGCGACGGACTCCGAGGGGGTCGGCATGCCCTCTGCGGTACCCCGCGCCGCCCGGTAGATGCCCGCCGCGCCGCGTGGGCTCGCCGACGGATGAGCAGTCCCCTTTCCGCCCGGGAGATCGGATAGCGTCGGGTCATGCCCGACAGCGGTTACCCCTGGCCCATCGAGACGACCCGACTGGACAACGGCCTGCGCGTGGTGGTGAGCGAGGACCGCACCGCTCCGGCGGTGGCGGTCAACCTCTGGTACGACGTGGGCTCCCGGCACGAGCCGACGGGGCAGACCGGTTTCGCCCACCTCTTCGAGCACCTGATGTTCGAGGGCTCGCTCAACGTCGCCAAGACCGAGCACATGAAGCTCATCCAGGGCTCCGGTGGCTCCCTCAACGCCACCACCAACCCGGACCGGACGAACTACTTCGAGACCGTCCCGGCCGAGCACCTGGAGCTGGCGCTCTGGCTGGAGGCCGACCGGATGGGCGGCCTGGTCCCGGCGCTCACCCAGGAGACGCTGGACAACCAGCGCGACGTGGTGAAGAACGAGCGCCGCCAGCGCTACGAGAACGTGCCGTACGGCGACGCCTGGCTACGGCTGCTGCCGCTGCTGTATCCGCCCGGCCACCCGTACCACCACGCGACGATCGGCTCGATGGCCGACCTGAACGCCGCCGACCTGGCCACCTTCCAGGCGTTCCACACCACCTACTACGCGCCCGACAACGCGGTGCTCACCGTCGTCGGCGACGCCTCCGCCGCCGAGGTCTTCGCGCTCGCCGACAAGTACTTCGGCGCGATCCCCGTACGCGAGGAGATCCCGGCCGCGCCGGACGGCCGGACCGTCACGGCCACCGGCCGGGCCGCCGTCGAGACCGTCACCACCGACGTCCCCGCCCCCCGGGTGTACGTCGCGCACCGCACCCACCCCTTCGGCACCCCCGGGTACGACGTGGCCACCGTCCTCGCCGCGGTGCTCGGCAGCGGCCGGGGCAGCCGCCTCTACCAGCGCCTCGCGGACGGGGAACGGATCGCCCAGCCGGACCTGGTCGGCGCGTACGGAGTGGACCTGGCGCACGCCCCGGCGCCGCTGATCGCCACCGCCACCGCCCGCACCGGGGTGGGCGCCGAGCGGCTGGCCGCCGGGGTCGCCGAGGTGGTCGACGAGCTGGCCACCGTGCCGGTGACCCACGCCGAGCTGGACCGCGCCAAGGCGCTGCTGAGCACCGCCTGGTGGCGGCAGATGTCCACGGTGGACGGCCGGGCGGACACCCTCGGCCGGTACGCCACCCAGTTCGGCGACCCGGCCAAGGCCGCCGAGCGGTTGCCGGCCTGGCTGGCGGTGACCGCCGACCAGATCGCCGAGCAGGCCGGCGAGCTGCTCGGCGCCGACGACCGGGTGACCCTGACCTACCTGCCGGAGGAGACCCCATGACGCTGATCACCGCCCGTCCCGGCGCGGGCACCCCCCGCCCGTACCGGTTCCCCGCCGTGGTCCGCCGGGAGGTCGCCGGCGGCCGGGTGGTCGCCGCGCACCTGCCCGGGCAGAACCTCGCCGTGGCGGTGCTGCTGCTCGACGCCGGGGCCGGCCGTGAGCCGGTCGGCAAGGAGGGGCTCGGCGGGGTGCTGGCCAAGGCGTTGGAGGAGGGCACCGCCCAGCGGGACGCCACCACCTTCGCGCTCGCCGTCGAGGGGCTCGGCACCGAGCTGGTGACCGGGCTGGACTGGGACTCCTTCCAGGTCAGCGTGCAGGTCCCGGTGGACCGGTTGAGCGCGGCGGTGGAGCTGCTCGCCGAGGCGGTCCGGACGCCCCGGCTCGACCCCGACGACGTGCGCCGGGTCCGCGACGACGAGGCGACCGCGCTGCGGATGGACTGGGCCAACCCCGGCCCGCGCGCCGACGCGGCGCTGCGCGCCGACCTCTTCGGCGCCGACAACCGGTGGGGCCGCCCGATGTACGGCGACCCGGACTCGGTGGCCGCCCTGGACGTCGAGGACGTCACCGTCTTCCACTCCGAGTGGTTCCTGCGGCCCGGCACGCTGATCGTCGCCGGCGACCTGGACCGCCTCGACCTGGACGCGCTCGCCGCGGCGGCGTTCGCCGGCACCGGCGGCGGCCCGGCCGACCGCGGTGGCCCGATCGAGGTGCCGCTGCACACCGGGCGGCGGATCCTCCTGGTGGACCGACCCGGCTCGGTGCAGTCCACGCTGCGGCTCGGGCACCCGTCGCCGCACCGCGCCCACCCGGACCACGTGCCGATGACGCTCGCCGGCACGGTGCTCGGCGGGGCGTTCACCTCCCGCCTCAACCACCTGATCCGGGAGGTGCGCGGCTACACGTACGGCATCCGGGGCGACTTCGCCTCGTCCCGCCGCTTCGGCCGGTTCGCGGTCAGCTCCGGCGTGCAGAACGCGGTGACCGCGCCGGCCCTGGTGGAGGCGGTCGGGGAGATCACCCGTACCCGGGTCGGCGGGGTGACCGCCGACGAGCTGGCGGTGGCCAGCTCCTGGCGGGCCGGCCAGTTGTCGGTCGAGTTGCAGAGCCCGCGGGCGATCGCGTCGGCGCTGACCACCCTGGTGGTGCACGACCTGCCGGACGACTACCACGCCCGGCTGCGGGAGGCGCTGCTCGCCGCCGATGTGGCGGAGGTCTCCGCCGCGGCCGCCGCCCACCTGCACCCGGAGTCGCTGACCCTGGTGGTGGAGGGCGACGCGGCGGTGATCCGCGACGAACTCGTCGCGACCGGGCTCGGCGAGGTGACGGACGCCACGCTCTGATCGGGGCGAATCCGGTCCGGGCGGTGGGAAAGCATTCCCGCCCGGACCGGCCGCCTGGGTAGCCTCGCGGGCATGAGGATCGGCATTGTGGGGGCCACCGGCCAGGTCGGTGGCGTGATGCGGCAGGTGCTGGCGGAGCGCGACTTCCCGGCGGAGCAGGTGCGGTTGTTCGCCTCCGCCCGGTCGGCCGGGCGCACGCTGCCCTGGCGCGACGGCGAGGTGACGGTCGAGGACGCGGCGACCGCCGACTACTCCGGGCTGGACATCGTGCTCTTCTCGGCGGGCAAGGGCACCGCGAAGGAGCTCGCCCCCCGGGTCGCCGCCGCCGGCGCCGTGGTCATCGACAACTCCTCGGCGTTCCGGATGGACCCGGAGGTGCCGCTGGTGGTGGCCGAGGTCAACCCGCACGCCGCCGCCGTCCGCCCGAAGGGCGTCATCGCCAACCCGAACTGCACCACGATGGCCGCCATGCCGGTGCTGCGCCCGCTGCACGCCGAGGCGGAGCTGGTCGGCCTGGTCGTCTCGACGTACCAGGCGGTCTCCGGGGCCGGCCTGGCCGGGGTCGCCGAGCTGGACGAGCAGGTCCGCAAGGTCGCCGAGGACGCCGCCGCGCTCGCCTTCGACGGCGCCGCCGTGCAGTTCCCCACGCCGCGCTCCTTCGCCCGGCCGATCGCCTTCAACGTGCTCCCGCTCGCCGGCTCGATCGTCGACGACGGCTCGTTCGAGACCGACGAGGAGCAGAAGCTGCGCAACGAGAGCCGCAAGATCCTGGACATCCCGGGGCTGAAGGTCTCCGGCACCTGCGTCCGGGTGCCCGTCTTCACCGGTCACTCGCTGCAGATCAACGCCCGGTTCGCCCGGCCGCTCACCCCGCAGCGGGCCCGTGAGCTGCTCGACGGCGCGCCCGGCGTGGCCCTGTCCGAGGTGCCGACCCCGCTGGAGGCCGCCGGCCAGGACCCGACGTACGTGGGCCGGATCCGCGCCGACGAGACCGTCGAGCACGGCCTGGCGCTGTTCTGCTCCAACGACAACCTGCGCAAGGGCGCCGCGCTGAACGCGGTGCAGATCGCCGAGCTGGTCGCCGCCGAACTCCGCTGAGCGGCCCGCCCGCCCCTCCGCCGGCCCGGCCCGGCCCGGCCACCGCCAGCCCCGTCCGGCCCGCCGTGCCCGTCCGGCCCACCGCCGGCCGGTGCGGCGGTCCGGTGAGCGGGCCGGCAGGGGCGGGACGGTCGATCCGGGTGCGGGCGACCCGCCAACCCGGCATATTGGTGCCTCTCAGGTGTGTCGCCCGCGCGGCGAACCACGCCGTCGACGTCGACGCGGAGGATCCCATGGCGGACGAACGGACCCGAGCGGCCCTGACCGGTCTCATCGCCGGCCGCCGGGTCGGCGTGCTGGCCACCATCAAACGGGACGGCCGGCCGCAGCTGTCCAACGTGCTCTACGCCTTCGACCGGGAGCGTGAGCTGATCCGGGTCTCGGTCACCGACGGCCGGGCCAAGACCGCCAACCTGCGCCGCGACCCCCGGGCCAGCTTCCACGTCAGCAGCGACGACGGCTGGGCGTACGCGGTGGCGGAGGCGCGGGCCGAGCTGACCCCGGTGGCGGCCGGGCCGGACGACCCCACCGTCGAGGAACTGATCGGGCTGTACCGGGCGGTGCAGGGCGAACACCCCGACTGGGACGACTTCCGCGCCGCCATGGTCGCCGAGCGGCGCCTCGTGCTGTGCCTGCACTTCGAGCGGCTCTACGGCATGCCCCCGCCCGGCTAGGAGCTGTAGGGGCGGCGGTGTGGCGGCGGCGGCCCGGCGGGTATACCGGGCTCCTGCGTGACGCCGGCGACCGCACGGCCGGCGGGAACGGGGGAGCCGATGGGCGCCGAGCGGGCACGACCGGACCCGATCGCGGCGCAAAAGGAGGCGGCGCTGCGGTCGGACACCGCACGGGCCGTCGGGTTCAGCGACGCCGTCTTCGCCATCATCATCACGGTGCTGGTCCTGGAGCTGAACCCGCCCGAGGTGCAACCCGGCGGGATGGGGCACCTCCTGCTCGAACAGGGGCCCACCTACCTGGCGTACGTGACGTCGTACCTCTGGGTCGCGGTGGGCTGGCTCAACCACAAGGGCACCTACCACCGCATCCGCAGCACCGATCGCGGCCTGCAATGGTGGAACCTCGGGGTGCTCTTCAGCACCGCGCTGCTGCCGTTCGCCACGGTCGTCGTCTCCCGGTCGGTGCAGGCCGGCGACCGGGCCGACGAGACGGTGGCGGTGGTGCTGTACGCGGCGGTCGGGGTGATCCTCTCCGCCGCCTGGCTCGGGCTCTACCACTACCTCAGCCGGCACGAGGACCTGTTGCAGGAGCGCGTCCCGGCCCGGTTCTTCGCCGTCGAACGCGGTCGGGCGGTGCTCGGCATCGGCGCGTACGCGGTCGCCGCGCTGGTCGGCTGGCTGGGCGGCGTGTCGGTGGCGCTGGTGATCTTCCTGCTGCTGCCGCTGTTCTACGCGCTGTCCAGCAACGGCTTCTACGACCTGCGGCGGCGGCTGCGGCGGCACCGGTGAGCACGCGTTACCTGCTGCGGCGTGGCGGGTAGACGGGGCCTGCCGACACCGAGAGGGGAGCACCATGACAACGGTCGGAGAGTTCATGACGACCCGGTTGGTGACGATGGACGGCAACGACACGCTCACCGCGGCGGCGCAGGAGATGCGCGACAGCGCGATCGGCGACGTGGTGGTGACCGCAGGAGACGACGTGGTCGGCATCGTCACGGATCGGGACATCACGGTCCGTGCGGTGGCCGAGAACATGGATCCGAACACCACCAGGCTCAACCAGGTCACCAGCAAGGACGTGGTGACGGTCAGCCAGTACGACGACGCCGTCGCCGCGGCCGACCTGATGCGCACCTACGCCGTACGCCGGCTGCCGGTGATCGACGACGGCAAGCTGGTCGGCCTGGTGTCGATGGGTGACCTGGCGGTCGAGCGGGAACCGCAGTCGGTGCTGGCCGACATCAGCGCCGACGAGCCCAACAACTGACCTGTCCGCCGCGGGCCGTGACGCCGGCTCCCCTCGTGGGGGCCGGCGTCCGTCCTGCCCGGGGGTCCCTCAGCCGGACTCCACCCGGACCGTCACGGCGGACGCCCCACGGGCCAGTCGTACCGTCTCCGCCTCCGCCTCGATCCGCTCGCCGGCCCGAGCCGACAGCCGGGTGAACGGGGTGACGGTCAGGTCGAGCCGAGCCCGACCAGACTGCCTGGCCCGCCAGGTGCCCCTGATCTCGCCGTCGACCAGCAGCGCACCCGGGTTGCCGAGCATCCGCCACAGCTCTCGCTGGTGCGCCGGGTCGGGGACCAGGACGTCCCGGTCCCGCGCCTGCAGGAACGGGTCGCCGGTCGGCAGGAGGCGGACGCCGTCCAGCGGCTCGGCGCCACGCAGCGCGTCCAGGCGGTCGGTGGGCAGCCACGCCCGCCGGCCGCCCGCCCGGACCTCGGTCAGCTCGGCCGCCGGCCACACTGCCCGCAGCTCGGTGGCGGAGGTGCCCAGGAAGCCGGCCACGTCCGCCACGGTGGCCGGCCCGAGCAGGCGGAGATACGCCAGCACCAGGCCCGCCGTGCCCGCCGCCCGCGTGGGCAGGGGCGGCCGGTCGGCCAGCGGCGCCAGCCGGGCCCCCCGCCCGGACACCTCGAGCCGGACGCCGCCGGCCAGCCCGGCCTGCTGGAAGAGGGACCCGGAGACGTGCCGCGCCGCGCAGGGCCCGCAGTCGTAGCTCAGCTCGGCGGGGATGCGGTCGCTGACCGCCCGGCTCACCGCGCCCTTGTCCATGGCGGTGGTGACCACCTCCCGGAAGGCCTGCGCGGTGCGCTGGAAGGCGACCGTGCCGAGCTTCGTCACCCCGGCGCGGATCCGCCCGGCCACCCGGCGCGCGGCGTCGGCGTCGCTGAGCGGCCACAGCGCGGCGGCCAGCCCGGTCAGCTCGGCGCGGCGGTGCAGGTGCGGCGCTCCCCGGGCGGCCCAGACCAGCTCCAGGCGGTCGTCGTCGAGGCCGGCGGCGCCGCGCGCGGCCAGCGCCAGCCGGGCCGAGCCGTAGGGGGTGTCCGGCACACCCAGGTCGAGCACCGCCAGGTCGGCCGGGCGCAGCCCGGGCCGGTCGAGCTGCTGCGCCGCGGCCCGGTGAGCCAGCACCCGGCCGCGGTCGACCGTCGGCACCGTCGCCATCGGCCCTCCCGTCGTCGTCCGTCGAGCAGGCTACTGCGCCGGTACGACGCCCGCCCGGACTCACCCGATCCGGGCGAGGTTGACGGCGTGCCGGACGGGGACCCGGTCGGCGTACGTCGTGATGCCGTGGATCGACGGGGGGAGTGGATGGTGGACCCGACCACGAGTTTCTTCGAGGATCTCGACCGGCGGGGTTACGAGCCCCTGCTGGACAAGACCTCCGGGACGTTGCGCTTCGACCTGCACAAGGGGGCGCAGACGACGCACTGGCTGCTCCAGATCGACCGGGGCAGGCTCGCGGTGAGCCAGGAGGACCGGGAGGCGGACACGGTGATCGGCACCGATCCGGTGTTCTTCGGGGACATGGTCGCGGGCCGCGAGAACGCGATCGCCGCGGTGCTGCGGGGCGACATGACCATCTCGGGTAACCCGCGACTGTTGCTCCAGGTGGAACGGATCTTCCCGGGTCCCGTCACCTCCACCGGCCCCCGCCACGAATTCCGCAGGGAGGCCCGCTGATGGCGCAGAGCAACACGATCCGCATCCTGGACGGCAACACCTTCGTCGTCTCCCAGGACACCGGCGACATCGAGGCGACGCCGAGCGAACCGACCGGCCTGTTCAACCTCGACACCCGCTTCCTGTCGAAGTGGGTGCTGACGGTCAACGGCGAGCGGCTCAACGCGCTCTCCTTCGACGACCTGCAGTACTACGAGGCGCGGTTCTTCCTGGTGCCCGGCATGGCCACCCACTACATCGACGCCAAGCTGTCGATCATCCGGGAGCGCGCCGTGGGCGGCAGCTTCCGTGAGCAGGTGACCATCCTCAACCACGACGAGAAGCCGGTGGACCTGGAGATCCGGATGGACGCCGGCTCCGACTTCGCCGACCTGTTCCAGGTCAAGGACGAGATCCTGAACAAGAAGGGCGAAATCTACACGGAGGTGGAGGCGGACCGGCTGCGCCTGGGCTACCGGCGGGGCAACTTCCGGCGGGAGACGGTGATCTCGGCGTCCCGCCCGGCCCGCTACGACAAGAACGGGTTCGCGTTCAGCGTCCACCTGGAGCCCAACGAGCAGTGGGACACCAACATCGACGTGCAGACGCACGCGCTCGGCCCGGGGGGCCGGGACCTGCGGATGGGAGTGCAGGCGCACGGCACCGAGCGGCTCGCCCTCCAGCACGACCTCGAGGAGTGGGTCGCCAAGGCGCCCAAGGTCAACAGCGAGCACCCCGAGCTGGCGTCCATTTACCGGCGCAGTCTGATCGACCTGGCGGCGCTGCGCTTCTCGCCGCTGTCCCTCGGTGGCCAGACGCTCCCCGCGGCCGGCCTGCCCTGGTTCATGACGATGTTCGGCCGGGACAGCATCCTGACCTGCCTCCAGGTGCTGCCGTTCGCCCCCGAACTGTCCAGGACCACGCTGCGCATCCTCGGCGCGTTGCAGGGCACCCGGTTCGACGACTTCCGGGACGAGGATCCGGGCCGGATCCTGCACGAGATGCGCTACGGCGAGACCGCCGCCTTCGAGGAGCAGCCGCACTCGCCGTACTACGGGTCGGTGGACGCCACGCCGCTCTTCGTGATTTTGCTCGACGAGTACGAGAAGTGGAGCGGGGACGTCGCGCTGGTCCTGGAGCTGGAACGGGAGTGCCGGGCCGCGCTCAAGTGGATCGACAACTACGCCGACCTGGTCGGCAGCGGCTACATCTGGTACGAGCGGCGCAACACCGAGACCGGCCTGGAGAACCAGTGCTGGAAGGACTCCTGGGATTCGATCCAGTACCGCGACGGCACGCTGCCGCCGTTCCCCCGGGCCACCTGTGAGGTGCAGGGCTACGCGTACGACGCGAAGCTGCGCGCCGCCCGGCTGGCCCGGGAGTTCTGGAACGACCCGGGGTACGCCGACCAGCTGGAACGGGAGGCGGCGCAGCTCAAGGAGCGGTTCAACCGGGACTGGTGGGTGGAGGACGGCGAGTACTACGCCCTCGCCCTGGACCCGGAGGGGCGCCAGTGCGGCACGTTGAGTTCCAACATCGGGCACCTGCTGTGGAGCGGGATCGTCGACCAGGACCGGGCCGAGAAGATCGCCCACCACCTGGTCGGTCCCCGGCTCTTCTCCGGCTGGGGGGTGCGCACCCTCGCCGAGGGCGAGGTCCGGTACAACCCGATCGGCTACCACAACGGCACGATCTGGCCCTTCGACAACTCCTTCATCGCCTGGGGCCTGCGCCGGTACGGCTTCAACGAGGAGGCCGCCACCATCGCCAGCGGGATCCTCGACGCCGCCCGGTACTTCAACGGGCGGCTGCCGGAGGCGTTCGGCGGCTATCCCCGGGAGCAGACCAAGTTCCCGGTGGAGTACCCGACCGCGTGCAGCCCGCAGGCGTGGTCCACCGGCACCCCGCTGCTGCTGCTGCGCACCATGCTCGGGCTGGAGCCGCACGAGGGGCACCTGGCGGTCGAGCCGATGCTGCCGGTGGGCATGGGGCGGATCGAGGTGCTGGACATCCCGGGCCGGTGGGGTCGGGTGGACGCCTTCGCCCGGGGCCGGTTGGACATGGAGAAACTCGTCGAGTGAGCCAGTTTCGCCTGCTCTCCCGCCGCCCGCTCAGGGCCGGTGGGGGAGCAGGCAGAACTCGTTGCCCTCGGGGTCGGCGAGGACCGTCCAGCCCGGCAGCTCCCGGACCACGGTGGCGCCGGCCGCCAGCACGTCGGCCCGCTCCTCGGCGTCGCCCACCAGGTCGAGGTGGATCCGACCGGGGGCGGGCAGGTCGGGCACGGGGGAGATCCAGACGTCGGGGCGGTGCCCGTGCGGGTCGCGCAGCAGCACCGACTCGCCCGGGTCCAGCGACCGGTCGGCGAGCTTCGCCTCGTCCTCCGGCACCACGGGCAGCCCGGTGACCACGCTCCAGAAGGGCGCCAGCAGGTACGGGTCGCGGCAGTGGATCACGATGGAGTGCAGCTCCGGCATGCGTCGACGGTAGCCCCGCCGACTCCCCGTGGGCGGAGGATTCTCCGCCGGTCAGCGGGCCGGCAGGACGGTGTCGAGGAACGCGGCGGTGACCGCACGGATGTCCGGCCGGTCCAGGGCCGGGGCGTGGCCGCCGTGGGTGATCCAGGTGTGGGTGGGATGGCCGGCGGCGACGAGCGCCCCGGTGAGGGCGACCGACTGGCCCACCGGCACGGCCGCGTCGCCGGTGCCGTGCACGAGCAGCACCGGCACCCGGTTGCCGAGGTGGCTGGCGACGGTCGAGTCGACGGTGGCGGGGTCACCGGCGGCCGGCGGGTGGCCCAGCAGGTCGGCCCACGGGTCGTCGGGCCCCCGCGACCGGCGCCACTCGTCGTCCAGCGGGTCGCTCACCGGCCAGTACGCCAGCCCCGCCGCCACGTCGTCCGGCCGGTCGATCCCGCGCAGCGCCAGGTGCAGGGCCAGGGTGCCGCCGGCCGAGTCTCCGCCGACGAGCAGCGGCAACCCGCCCGCCTCCTCGCGGGCGGCCCGCGCCGCCCGGCGTACGTCGTCGAGCTGCGCCGGCCAGTGCGCCTGGTGGGAGAAGCGGTAGGTCCCCGCCGCCACCCGCAGCCCGAGCCGGGCCAGGGTTTGGCCGTCCTCGTCCGACCGGCCACGCCATCCGCCGCCGTGGATCCAGAGCAACACCGCGCGTTCCGTCATCCCGCCATCCTGGGCCGGGGGCGTCGGCCGGGGCGAGCCCTTCTGCCAGCGGCAGAGCGACGGACCCGGGGCCGCAACACCGGGGCCGTCTCCGGCCCTACGGGTCCGTAACCTACGCGGGGTAAAGTTGGCGAATGTCGGAACTCGTGTACCCCCCTGTGATCGCCGCCGCCAAGACGATGTTCCGGGTCCTCGACCTGCGCCTGACCGTCGAGGGCAGCCACCACGTCCCGCGTACCGGCGGGGCCGTACTGGCCAGCAACCACGTCAGCTACCTCGACTTCATCTTCTGCGGCTACGGGGCGCACGAATCCCGCCGGCTGGTCCGGTTCATGGCGAAGCACGAGGTCTTCGCGCACAAGGTCTCCGGCCCGCTGATGCGCGGCATGAAGCACATCCCGGTGAACCGCCGGGCGGGGGCCGGGTCGTACAACGCCGCGGTGGACGCGCTCCGGCGCGGCGAGGTGGTCGGCGTCTTCCCCGAGGCGACGATCAGCCGCTCGCTCACCGTCAAGGAGCTCAAGAACGGGGCCGCCCGGATGTCGCAGCAGGCCTCCGTGCCGCTGCTGCCGGTGGCGCTCTGGGGCACCCAGCGGCTCTGGACCAAGGGCCGGCCGAAGAACCTGACCCGCCGGCACACCCCGATCACCATCCTGCTCGGCGAGCCGATGGACCCGGCGGACTGGCCGGACGCCGCCGCCATGACCGTCGAGCTGAAGAGCCGGCTGTCCGCCCTGGTCGACCGGGCCCAGCGGGAGTACCCGGACAAGCCCGCCGGCCCGGAGGACGCCTGGTGGCAGCCCGCCCACCTCGGCGGCACGGCCCCCACCCTCGAGGAGGCGGCCGAGCTGGACCGGCGCGGGCGGCGCACCGCCGCCTCCTGAGGCTTCCGCTCCGGCTCCGCCCCGCACGACGCCCCGCCTTCCGTGGGCCGGGGCGGTGACCGGATCGTTCCGCAGCCGGGCATGATGGTGTCTGCCGCCCCGGCAGCCACCCGGCCAGGATCTACAGCCATGAGCAGAGCAGCACTCGTCGTCATCGACGTCCAGGAGTCCTTCCGTCAGCGCCCGATCTGGGCCCACGCGTCGCAGCCCGACATCGTGCGCCAGGTCGACCGGCTGGTCGACGCCGCGCGTCGCCGAGGCGACCTGGTGGTCTGGGTCCTGCACGCCGAGCCCGGCAGCGGGACCGTCTTCGACCCGGCGCTCGGCCACGTCCGGCTGATCGAGGGGCTGACCCCGGTGGCCGGCGAGCCCACCCTGGTCAAGACGTCGCACAACGCCTTCACCACCACCAACCTCCAGCAGATCCTCACCATGGCCGGCATCCGCGAGCTGTCCGTCTGCGGCATCCGCACCGAGCAGTGCGTCGAGACCACCACCCGGGTCGGCTGCGATCTGGGCTACGAGATGACCTTCGTGACCGACGCGACGGTGACCTTCCCGACCCCGCACCGGGACCTGCCGCCGACCGCCACCGTCGAGGAGATCCTCGCCGATCCGCGCACCCTCTCCGGCGAGGAGATGACCGCCCGGACGGAGTACGCCCTCGCCGGCCGCTTCGCCATCGTCCGCACCGTCGACGAGGTGGCCGGGGCGACCCCGGTCGGCGCGCGGAGCTGACCCGATGGCCCGGGTCGTCTTCCTGCTGGTCCCGCAGCTGCACCTGCTGGACCTGGCCGGCCCGGCCCAGGTCTTCTCCGCCGCCGCCGACAACGGGTACGACTACCGGCTGCACTACGTCGCCGAGCGGGACACCGTGCCCACCGTGCAGGGCGTACCGCTGGGGGCCGCCACCGGCTGGCCGGAGCTGGACGCGGACGACCTGGTGGTCGTACCCGGCTGGCGGCTGCGGGCGCACGGCCCGGCGGGGCCGGTCGGCCGGGACGACCTGCGGCGCCTGGCCGACCACCACGCCCGCGGCGGCACGGTGGCCAGCATCTGCGCCGGCGCGTTCGCGCTCGGCCGGGCCGGCCTGCTCGACGGCCGGCGCTGCACCACCCACCACGAGGTGCAGGACGACCTGGCCCGGGTCTTCCCGGCCGCCCGGGTGGTCCGGGACGTGCTCTACGTGGTGGACGACCGGGTGGTGACCTCCGCCGGTATCGCCAGCGGCATCGACGTGGCGCTGCACCTGGTGGCCACCCGGCACGGCCCGGCCGCCGCCGCCCGGATCGCCCGCACCCTGGTGGTCCACACCCGGCGCAACGGGCACGAGCAGCAGGCCAGCGCGATGATGCGGCACCGCTCGCACCTGTCCGACGCGGCCCACCGGGTGCAGGACCTCATCGACAGCCGGTTCTCCGAGCCGCTGCCGCTGGCCGACCTGGCGGCCGCCGGCGGGGTCGCGGAACGCACCCTGACCCGACTGTTCCGCCAGGCCACCGGGCTCACGCCGCTCGGCTACCAGCAGCTGCTGCGGGTCGAGCGGGCCGAGCACCTGATCGGGCACGGCGCGACCGTCGAGTCCGCCGCCCGGGCCGTCGGGTTCACCGACGCCCGGATGCTGCGCCGGCTACGGGCCCGGGCTCACTCGCCGACCGCGTCCCGCGCCGACGGCGCCGGCGTGCGGTAGTAGTCGTCCCGGGACAGGAACTCCACCGGCAGCGAGCCGGGCAGCGTCACCCGGACCACCCCGTCCAGCGGACCGGGCGCCGCCCGGCGGGCCAGCTCGTCGCGCTCCGGCGGGGAGAGTTCGACCAGGTCCGGGTGGCTCAGCCGGAACGTGGCCACCGACCGGCGGACCAGCCGGGCCAGCTCCGTCACCGTGTCGGCCGGACCGCCGAGGGCGAGCGCCGGCTGCTGGATGGTCCGCAGCGCGTCGCAGACCACCAGCAGCTCCCCGTCGGCCTTCGAGTCCGGGGCGGGCCCGTCCGCTGCCGGGCCGGCGGGTGGCGGCAGCTCCAGGCGGGACGGCCACTGCCAGCGGATCTGGCCGCTGACCAGGCGGGACAGCCGAAGAGCGCGCCGGTGCCGGGCGTCGCTACGGCCGTCCCGCCCGGAGACCACGGACAACTCGGCGCCGGCGCACACGTACGCCAGCCGCCGGTCGGTGACGGTGACGGTGGCCGGCGCGGGCAGCACCCACTGCCGCCGGGTGCCGGTGGGGCTGAGCAGGCAACCGGCCACCGGCGTACGCAGCCGCCGCAACACCCGCTCGCCCGGCTCGGGGACCAGCTCGTAGCGCCGGTCCAGCACCGGCCGGAGCTCGTCGCCCGGCGCGTCGAAGCGGTGCGGTGCGATGAAGAACGGGGACGCGTCCTCGCGCATCGTCACGACCTCCCGGCGGTTGACCTCCTGCCGGTAAGCCTCGCCCAGCCCGCCGGGCCTGTCATGACAGCCGTTAGGGGGTCGGCCGGTCGGCCGCCGCCTGCGACCGGTAGATGCCGATCTCCTCCGGTCGGACGAGGCCGTCCTCGATCGCCCGGGCCAGCAGCGCCGCCTTGGTCGCCGCCGGCCGGCCCGCCCGGGTGTACTTGATCCGCGCCCGGTCCACGTACTGCTTGACGGTGTGTTCGCTGATCCGCATCCGACGGGCCACCGACGCCTTCGACATCGACTGGAACCAGAGCAGCAGCGCCTCCCGTTCCTTGTCGGACAGGGCCGGGCGGTCGGGGCGGGGGTCACCCACCATCGCCCCGGCCAGCGCCGGTGGCACGTACGGGCGGTCGCTGGCGGCGGCCAGCACGGTCGCCACGCAGTGTTCCCGCCCCTCGTGCTTGGCCAGGAAGGCCGCCGCCCCGGCGTCCAGCGCGGCGAGCATCGTCGCCGGGTCGGTGTGCTCGGAGTAGACCACCACCCGCCGACCGGCGGCGCTCAGCTCGGCCAGCTTGTCGAGCACCATCCGCCCGTGCAGGCGCAGGTCCAGCAGGACCACGTCGGCGTCCGGCGCGTCGCGCAGCACCTGGTCCGGATCGTCCCCGGCGGCCAGGACGCGCAGCCGCGGCTCGGCGGCCAGCCAGGCCCGCACCCCGTCGATCACCACCGGGTGGTCGTCCACGATGGCCACCCCGACGGGCCGGTCCCCGCTCACGTCCTGCGCCACCGGGTCTGCGTCCACCTGATCTCCCCGTCCCGCTCCTGCACGTGCTCCACCTGGCCGTCGTCCTCGGCGTGGCTGGGCGGACCGGTCCCGGCGGAATCGTCCACCTCGGGAGTGACCAGGCTGACCACCACCTCGTCCGGGCCGGCGACCACGGTCAGCCGGGCCCAGCGCCGTGCCTCGGCCAGCGCGGCGGTCGGCGGGTCCACCAGCCGGCGGCGGACCTCCACCGGCAGCGGCGGGGGCGTGCCGATGGCGACCAGGTCGATCGGCAGGCCGTTCCGCTCGGCCAGGTCGGCGGCGGCGCGCAGCTCGTGCAGCAGCGGGTCCGGCACGTCGTCCGACTCGGCGATCAACCGGCGCAGCCGGGCCGCGGCGAGCACGCACCGGCGCTGCACCAGCGGGTCGGCCGGATCGGCGCGCCCGTCGGCCAGCTCGGCCAGCACCTCCTCGGCGGCGCCGCTGACCAGGGCGAGCCGGGCCTGCCGCTCCCGCCGGGCCCGCTCGGCGGCGTCCCGCTCGGCGGCGACCGCCAGGGTTGCCGTCGCCGTCGCGGCGCGTTGCCGGGCCAGGCCGGCGATCACCGCCGCGCCGGCGAAGACCGCGATGGGCAGCGACGACGTGCCGTAGACGTACATCGCGTACCGGGTCAGGTCGGCGGGGGCGGTCGCGCCGTGCCCGAGCAGCGCGGCCAGCGCGATCAGCGAGTGGGCGGCGAGCAGGGCGAGCAGCCAGGGGATCCGCCGCCCCCAGAGCACCACCACGAAGAACCAGCCGAGGGTGCCCCAGACCCAGTTGGCGGCGGTGAACAACAGCTCCCGCCCGCTGGCTGCGAAGACCGCCGCGTCCACCGCCAGCAGCACCGCGACCAGCGGCAGTGCCGGCGGCCGGGCCCCGCCCAGCAGCCGGGCCCCGGCGTACCCGCCGGTCGCGGCGACGACCAGCCAGCCGGCCGCGACCACCGTCGGCGCCGCCAGCTCGGACCACGACCCCAGCAGCGCCGGCAACCCGATCACCGCGTGCCAGACCAGCGCGATGGCGACGGCCGCGATCCGGGCGCCCCGGTCCGAGGCGCGGGCCACGTCGACCGCCGGGACGTCGTCCGGCGGCGGGCGGCTCGCCGGGGACGGATCGACCCGGGGTACGGCGACCGGGCCGGTGTCGAGGTCAGCCGACATGGGGCCATGCCAACCGGATCCGGGTGCCCTCGCCGGGGGCGGAGGTCACCTGCGCGTGCCCGCCGACCTCGGCGAGCCGCCCGCGTACCGACTCGCGCAGCCCGTACCGGTGGGCCGGGACGGCGGCCGGGTCGAAGCCGGGACCGTCGTCGACCAGCTCGACCACGACGGTCTCCGCCTCGGTGGTCAGCCGCAGCGTCACGGTCGCGCCGGGCGCGTGCCGGGCCACGTTGGCCAGCGCGGCGGCGGTGGCCTCCGCGAGCGCGGTGGCGGCCGGGGCCGGGGCGGCGCAGGGTGCCAGCTCGGCGGTCACCGCCAGCTCCGGGTGGGCGTGGCGCACCGCCCGCAACCGCTCGTCGACCGCGACCCGGCCGGCGACCGGCGCGGACCGCGCGTCGGCGAGCCCGACGAGGGTACGCAGGTCGGCCCCGGCCCGCCGGCGCAGCGCCGGCGACCCGTCGGGCAGCGCACCGAGGCCGACCATGGTGAGCGTGCCGAGGACGGTGTCGTGCAGGTCGCGGTTCTGCCGTCGCTCGGCCTCCCGGGCGGTACGGGCGATCAGCGCGTCCCGGCGCAACCCCTGATAGCCGGCGAAGGCCCGGTCGGCCCGGCCGATCCGCCAGCGCATGACGGCGGTCATCATCGCCGCCAGCCCGGTCTGCCCGAGCAGGGTCGCCGCGTGGGCGGTGGCCTCGGCCGGGTTGCCGGCCGCGGTGGCGCCGGTGGCGTAGACGGCGGTGAGCAGCAGCCCCGCCGGGACCGACCAGCGGGCGGCGGCGGTGGCCTGCGTGTTGATCACCGTGGTGCTGGCCAGCACCGCGATCCAGCTGCCCTCACCCGGCAGCACCTCCGGCGCGACCAGGTGGGGGATGAGCAGGCACGCCGCCGTGGTGAGCGCCACGTCCCCGGTGACCAGCGCGGGGCCGATCCCGGCGCGCAGCGCGCGGACGGCGTAGAGCACCGACCACGCCGTCAGCACCGCGACCGCCACGAGCAGCGCCCCGGTCCGCACCGGCGGGGTGCGCACCGCCAGCGCGGTGACCGCCCCGACCAGCCCACAGGTGAGCCGCAGCAGGGCCGGCAGGGTGGTGAAGATGAGCGTGAACGCGCCACCGGCCGGCCGGTCCAACAGCGACGGCGGCGAGGTCGGAGCGGGTACGGCCGACATCGGGGAGGCGTCCTTCGGGCAGCGACCCGTCCGGGTCCGCGCAGCGGTAGATCGACGACGGAGAATAGCACGATTCCGATCACCTTCGGTGCGCGTCGGGTCGCTGACAGGTCAACAGGCTCCCACCGTCGCGACGGCGAGCAGGTGGCAGCTGACCCCGATCACCGCCGGGTCGCACTCGAACGCCCGCGCGCAGGCGACCGCCTCGCGGAACAGCGTGGACTCCTCGGCCGCGCCGAGCGTCTCCAGCACCGGCCAGAGCGGACCCTCGATGCCGTACACGGTGACCGCCGGCAGCCCGGCGGCGGTGAACTCGTCCACCAGCTGCTCCGGGCGGTGGAAGTAGGCGGTGGTGAAACCGGTGGCCGGGTCGTTGACCCCCGTCGCGTACCCAGCCAGGATCGCCGGCCGGGTGTCGTCGTCCACCCGGCCCTGCCGGACCAGGTCGATCATCGGGGTGTTGCGGCTGATCGCGGCGGCCAGCACCGGCCCGCCCGGACGGGTGACCCGGGCGGCCTCCCGCAGCGCGGTGACCCGGTCGCCCCGCTCGGTCAGGTGGTACAGCGGGCCGAGCAGCAGCGCGGCGTCCACACTGGCGTCGGCGTACGGCAGGTGCCGGGCGTCGCCCGCGCTGGCGCTCGCCACCGGGTGGTCGCGCCGGGCCGCCGCCGCGTGCGCCGGCACCAGGTCGACCAGGTGCACCGGGTGGCCGGCGGCGGCCAGCCAGCCCGCGTACGCCCCCGGGCCGCCGCCCAGGTCGAGCACCGTCGCGGGCGGTGGCGGCAGCAGCCGCGCCAGCAACTCCCGGGTACGGGCCCGCTCCAGCCGCCCCTGCGGCGTGCGGTCCAGCCGGCCGGCCTCGTCGTAGACGTCTGTGTAGTAGCGGCGGATGTCCGGCTCGGGCGCTCGGGTCGACGGCATCCGTCGATGGTGGGGCGTGGACGCGCCGCCGTCACCCGGGTTTCCGCGCCGGCCCCTCACGGGGTGTGAGCAGGTGTGCGGTCCTCGCGATCACGACGGGCCGGTGTGACGTATCGGGGGAGGTCGGCGCTGAGGGGCACGGAAGGTGTGGTCCGGAAGGCGCCCCGGGGACACCGCCACTCCGTCATCCCCTCAAGACCGGAGCCCTCATGCTGAACACCGCACTGGCGAAACTGCTCACCCTGAAGGTCGGGGCCACGGCGCTCGCCGTGACCGCCACCGGTGGGGTGGCGCTCGCCGCCGCGAACGGCACCCTGCCGAACCCGCTGACCGGGGCGAGCGCCAAGCCCTCGGCGCACGCCACCGGCGCCCCCGCCGACAAGGTGAAGGGCGAGAAGTCGCCGGGCGCGAAGGGCACCCCCTCGCCGTCCCTGGTCGGCCTCTGCCGCGCCTACACCGCCAAGGCCGGCGACGACCCGGGCAAGGCGCTGGAAAGTCCCGCCTTCACCGTGCTGATCACCACCGCCGGTGGCCGGGAGCAGGTGGCCGGCTACTGCACCACGCTGCTCGCCGCCGAGAAGGGCAAGCCGTCCCCCCGCCCCTCGGTAACGCCCAGCCACCCGACCGGCAAGCCGGACGCGCGACCGACCCCGCAGGAGACCGCCCGTACCGGAGGCCCGGGCGGCGGCCACAAGCCGAGCACACCCACCGCCAGCTGAGCTCCGACGCCGGGCGGGGCACGTCACTCCCCCCTTCCCCCTCCGCCCCGCCCCGGCGTCGGTCAGGCCGCGTCGCACCGATTACTCACCCCCCAGGTCGTCGGGGGGACGGGCGCCGCCCGCCCGTACCGTTGGTCAGCTCGCCGCCCAGCCGGCGGCGTTGCTGGTGGATTCCCGAGAGATACCGGAGCCGGTGTCGGGCCACTGGCCGAAGCGTTCCTCGTGCAGGTGGGCGAAGAGGTAGCACATCTCCTCGCAGTCGGCGTCCAGCACGGCCATCGCCGGGTCGGCGCGCACGGCCTCGTAGAACTCCCGACCCAGCGCGACGATCCAGCCCCGGCAGTAGAGGAACCCGTCGTCGGAGCCGTCGGTCACCTCGTGGACGTCCTCCCGGTCGATGTCGTGGAGCTTTCGCTCGACCACGCGGTCGAGGTCGGTCAGCTCCCGACCGGACAGCTCGGCACAGAGCGCCCGGAGACTGGCGAGGAACGGGTCGAGCCAGTCGTCGATCGCGTACGGGTCGACGTCGTCGGCCTCCGGGTCGCGGGTCGCCAGGGCCCGGCGCAGCGCTGCCGGCTCCGGGCCGAGCCGCTCCCAGGCGGCCTCCACCAGTGCCCAGAAGCGGGCCTCGTCCTCCACAGTGGGCACCCGGATCGCGTCAGCGGTGTCGGTCACCGGCGGAGGGTAGCGAGCCGGACCGACAACCCGGCCCGCCGCTCTCGGCCGGCCGTCGTTGGGCGGCCGGGTGGACGCCCACGGGGCTAGCTTGGGGCCGTGACCGAGCGGATCAGGCCGCGGGAGTTCCACCGGCTCGACGGCGTCGAGGACTGGCGGGTGCTCTTTCACGCGACCTGCGCGCACTTCCGCACCGGGTCGTTCGCCCGGGGCGTCGCCCTGGTGGCGGCGATCGGCGGGCTGGCCGACGTCGCGGGCCACCATCCCCGGGTCGACCTGCGGCCCGACGGCGTGACCGTACGGCTGCCGACGCCCGACGTGGGCTGGCCCAGCGAACGCGACGTCACGCTGGCCCGGCAGATCTCCCAGGCGGCGCGCGAGCTGGACGTGCCCGCCGACCCGGCCGCCCTCCAGCAGGTCAACGTCGCCGTCGACGCCCTCGTCATCCCCGAGGTGCTGCCGTTCTGGCGCGCCCTGCTCGGCTACCGGGACAAGGGGCCCGAGGACCTCATCGACCCGCACGGCCACGGGCCGTCGTTCTGGTTTCAGCAGCTGGACGCCCGGCGCACCGCGCGCAACCGGCTGCACGTCGACGTCTCCGTGCCGCACGACCAGGCCGAGGCGCGCATCGCGGCGGCGCTCGCCGCCGGGGGTCGCCTGGTCACCGACCAGAACGCCCCGACGTGGTGGGTGCTGGCCGACGCCGAGGGCAACGAAGCGTGCGTCGCCACCTGGCTGGGCCGCGACTGAACGTCGGCGAGCCGTCCCGGCGGGGCCCGCCGACAACTCGGTTGCCGCGCTCACCCCGGTTCGCTGAGGATGGCCGCGATGAGCGCTCTCAAGATGCACGCCGACGAGATCGAGACCGACGTCGACCTGGTCCGTCGCCTCCTGGCCGGACAGTTCCCGCACTGGGCCGGGCTGCCGATCCGTCCGGTCCCGTCGTACGGCACCGACCACGACATCTACCGGCTCGGTGAGCACCTCGTCGTCCGGCTGCCGCGGATCGGCTGGGCCACCCGGCAGGCGGCCCAGGAGGCGGAGTGGCTGCCGAAGCTCGCACCGCACCTGCCGCTGGCCCTGCCCGTGCCGGTGGCGATGGGACGTCCCGCCGAGGGCTATCCCTTCGACTGGTCGGTGTGCGAGTGGCTGCCGGGCGAGAACGCGAACGGCACGATCGACGACCTGGACCGGGCGGCGGTCGATCTCGCCGCATTCGTGGCCGCGCTGCGCCGGATCGACACCACCGGGGCCTTCCCGCGCCTTCCCGGCAAGCGGGGCGCACCGCTCGCGGAGCTCGACGAAGGCGTCCGGCGGGCGGTCGCGCGGCTCGGCGACCGGATCGACGGTACGGCGACGCTGCGGTCGTGGCAGGAGTCGCTCGACGCCCCGGCGTGGGACGCCCCGGAGGTCTGGGTGCACGGCGACCTGCTGCCGGGCAACCTGCTCGTCGTCGACGGCCGGCTGTCGGCGGTCATCGACTTCGGCGGCCTCAACGTCGGTGATCCCGCCTGCGACCTGCAACCGGCGTGGAACGTGTTCGCCGGCGCCAGCCGCGAGCGGTTCCGCGCCGAACTCGACGTCGACGACGCGTCCTGGCTGCGGGGGCGTGGCTGGGCGCTGTTCCAGGCCGTGGTGGCCCTGCCCTACTACTGGAAGACCAACCCCGGCATCGTCCGTCAGGCCTCGCACGCCTTGGCGCAGGTCCTCGCCGACCACCATTGAGAGGTTCCCCGCCTCGGTGGCCTGACGCCTGATCCGCTGCGAAGGGCCGTCCTTCCGTTTGGCCGGGAGGGCGGTCCCTCGCGTGAGCGGTCCGGACGGTACGAGTCGCCCCGGGCTTGTATCGTGCCGCCCGTGACGCGCTCCGACTGGTCAGATGTCCGCGAACGGCTCGCCCGGCTGGCCTCCGCGCCCGGCGCCGTCGAGGTCTTCGGTGCTTCGAGCCACCGGTGGAAACTTGAGCCGCCGCTGAGCGCGGATGAACTGGCCGAGGTGGAGACACAGCTCCAGGTGGAGCTGCCGGGTGAGTACCGGTCCTTTCTGCTGGCGGCGGGGCGCGGCGGTGCAGGGCCGACCTACGGGCTCTTTCCCCTGCGTCGGCTGGACGGGCGGTGGCGGTGGGAGGGCGACGGCGCCGAGCTCACCGACCTGGACGCGCTCACGCAGCCCTTTCCACACGTCGAGGCGTTCAACCCGGCCGACGGTCTACCCGACCCGCCGGACGAGGCGGACTACGACTCGGAGGAGCAGTTCAACGCGGCTGAGGACGCGTACTGGGAGCAGCACGACAGCATCGTCTTCAAGCCCGAGCACTCGATCGGTCTGCTGTACCTGTGTCACCTCGGCTGCGCGATGCGGGAGGCCCTTGTCGTGACTGGCCCGGCACGGGGCCAGATGTGGGCCGACGACACCGCCGAGGACGGTGGTTTCCGGCCGCTGTGCGACGACGACGGAACGCCGCTCGGGTTCGCCGGGTGGTACCGGCGCTGGTTGGATGCGGCAGAGACGACTGCTTGCCTTTCTTCGGACCATGGCTTGGGCCTCTGAGACAGCTCAGCTTGGGGTGGTGTCGCGACGAGCGGCGCTCGCCTCGTCACGAGGTGGCCGCGACGCTCTCCGTACGGATCGCGGCGATGCGGCGGCGGCGGGTCGGAAGCAGCAGCGTCGGGTGGGTGACGCCCCAGGCCGCGCCCTTGCAGATGACCTCCTTGTAGCGGGCGGCCAGCTTCCCCTTGATGAGGGACGGCTTGGCCTGGTCGTCGGCGGTCACGAACTGGATGATGCCGTCGCGGCGGCCGAGGCTGATGCACTGCTGGAAGTACCGGAGCGGGGCCTGGGGGATCTCCCGACCGGTCAGGCGCGCCGCGATGGCGTCGGCGGCCTGCCAGGCCATCGGGGCCCCCGAGGCGCAGGACATCCGCAGTGGCTTGCCGCCCGGCCCTTCGGCGAGTCCGGCGTCGCCGACGGCGTACACGTCGGGGTGCGAGACCGAGCGCATCGTGGCGTCGACGACGATCTGCCCGGTCTCGGCGACCTCCAGGGTCGTGGCGGCGGCGATGGGATGGACGGCGAAACCCGCCGTCCACACGGTCACCTGGGCCGGGATCACCCGTGCGTCGCCGGTGACCGCGCCGGTCGCCTCGACCCGTGCGATGTCGGTGTGCTCGTGGACGGCGACGCCGAGCCGGTCGAAGACTTCGCGCAGGTGCCGCTGGGCCGTGTCGTTGAGCCAGTCGCCGAGGCCGCCGCGGGCGGCGATCGCGACGTCGAGGTCCGGCCGGGCCTCGGCGATCTCGGTGGCCGCCTCGATGCCGGTGAGGCCCCCGCCGACGACCAGCACGGTGCCGCCCGCGGCGAGGTCGTTCAGGCGCTCGCGCAGCCGCAGCGCGGACTGCTTGCCCGCGATGTCGTAGGCGTGCTCGGCGACGCCGGGGACGCCGTGGTCGGCGACCGCGCTGCCGAGGGCGTAGACGAGGGTGTCGTAGGCGATCTCGCCGGCACCGTGCTCGTCGACGAGCGCGACGGTCCTGCCGTCGGCGTCGACCGCGGTGACCCGTGCCAGTCGTACCTTCACGCCCGTGCCCGCGTAGATGTCGCTCAGCCTGCTGCGCTTGAGCTCCTGTCCGGTCGCGAGCTGGTGCATGCGGACCCGCTCGACGAAATCGGGGTCGGCGTTGACGACGGTGATCTCGGTGTCGTCGGGGTGCAGCCGCCTGGCGAGGCGCCCGGCCGCGATGGCTCCGGTGTATCCAGCCCCGAGAACGACGATGCGGTGCTTCATGGCCTCACTCCTGCCTCGATGTGTTCGCTTCCTGAACCGGGCAGCGACGCGATTCCTGACAGGAGCCGTCCGTGTCGTGGGTCACAAGGCTTCGAGGAACGGCTCCCCGTGCTCGGATACGGCCCATCGGCGGGTGGCGCGATCGAGCTTGTCGGGGTTGACCTGGATGCGGACGGCCGCGACGCCCTGGGAAGTCACCTCCAGGGACATGACACCGACGACCCGGTCACCGACCACGACCACCACCGCAGGCTCGCCGTTGACGAGGTCGACGTGGAGGGCGGGGCTGCCGCCCACCAGGTCCCACTTGGCGTCAGCGGGCTTGAACAGGCCACGCAGGAACCTCGCCACCGCCAGCGCGCCGGTGACCGGCTTGGCACGGGCCGGGATCTTGCCGCCGCCGTCGCCGGCGCTCATCGCGTCGTCGGTCAGCAGCTTGACCAGCCGCTCGATCTCGCCGCTGACGGCCGCGGCGAGGAACTCCTCGACGACCTTGCGCGCGGCGGCGCCGTCGACCTCCGCGCGGGCCCGGTCGCCGGTGACGTGCTGCCTGGCCCGCCGGTAGATCTGCTGGCAGTTCGATTCGGTGATCTCGAGGATCTCGGCGATCTCCCCGTGTGAGTAGCCGAAGGCCTCGCGCAGCACGTACACGACGCGTTCCCTGGCCGAGAGCCGCTCCATGAGGGTGAGCACCGCGATCGAGACCGATTCGCGCTGCTCGGCGGTATCGGCCGGGCCGAGCATCCGGTCGCCGGCGAGCACCGGCTCGGGCAACCACGTGCCCACGTAGGTCTCACGCCTGGCCCGCGCGGAGGTGAGCTGGTTGAGGCACAGGTTGGTGAGCACCTTCGTCAGCCACGCCTCGGGCGTCTCGACGCGCTCCCGGTCGGCGGCCTGCCAGCGCAGGAACGTGTCCTGGACCGCGTCCTCGGCGTCGCTCGTCGAGCCCAGCAGGCGATAGGCGATCGCCTCCAGGCGGGCCCTGGAGTCCTCGAACAGTTCGACCTCATGCGGACTGAGCGGCATGGCTCGATAGTCAACCACGCGCGGCGCGCGCCGCAGCCAATGGCAGCCGGACCCACTTCCTGACCGGGGTCAATCCTGGCCTGACCGTCTTCCCGGCCAAGGAGCGGCTGCGCACCGCGTCGCGGAGCGTCCCGGCCCGCTCGATCGCCCGGTCGTTGTCGCCGTTGGCGCCGCCTACTTCGCAGCCGTGATCGCCGCCCTGCCCTGGCCTGGCATCTGATTCCCCCGTGTCCCCGTGACGACGGGCGGAGCATATGGCACCGCCTCGGGTGTGCGACCGAACCGCCTGCGATACGGTCGGACGCTGTGACCGCGCCTGAGATCACCGTCGCCACCCCGAAAGACCGTGGACGCGTCATCGCCTCGCTGGTGGCCGCATTCACCAAGGACCCGGTCCTCCGGTACCTGTTTCCCGACGAGGCGACCTACCCGCAGTATGCCGCCGCCTTCTTCGGGCACCTCTTCGACAAGCGGGTCCGCAAGGAAACGATCTGGACGATCGAGCGCGGCGCGTCGGTCGCAATCTGGGAGCCTCCCGCGATGCAGAGCGAGTGGCCGGACGACGATCTCGTCGCCCAACTGCCCGCCGAGGCACAGGCCCGCGTCCATGCCTACGACGAGGCGGTGCATGCGGCACTGCCGGCCGCTCCCTACTGGTACCTCGGTGTCCTGGGTACCCATCCGCAGAACGCCGGCCGCCGGTGGGGCCACGCCGTCATGAGAGCCGGACTGCTCCGCGCCGCCGCAGACGACCTGCCGGCGATCCTGGAGACCAGCAACCCCGACAACGTCGAGGTGTACGGCCGCGCCGGCTGGGAGGTGGTCCACGCCTTCACGGAGCCGCTGCCCACCTGGATCATGCGGCATCCGGTGTAGGTGTCAACCCGCCAGCTTCTCGCCCCCGGCGGGTGGCGGAGGAAGGAGCAGGCATGTCAACCGAACCGGAGCCCGGCCTCGCGCCCGAGCACACGAGACCCCGTTACGCCGAGGATCCGATCGTGATGACGGTCGACGGGCAGAGCTTTCGCATCCGTCAGCGTGCTGAGACGCCCGGCGGGTACGACGTCGACTGGCTCAGCGGGCCGCACGACTACGGTTTCGGGATCACCAGAGCTGACGGCTGCGCAATGACCCTGCCTGAGATGGAGGAGGCCCGCCGCCCGCTGATCCGTAGGTCTTCACCAACGTCTAGGGTCGCCGCGTGGGCGAGTTCGTAGCGGTGTCCGCCTTTCGGACCGGGGACGCAGACAGTGTGCTGGCCGCCGCCGGCCGGTTCTTCACGGCCAACGACTGCCTGGCTGAGCCCGCCCAGAGCACCGAACCGGTGACTGACGACGACGTACTGGGATTTGCGCCGGTCAACGGCTGGACCGTCGTCAACTGGCCGCGCTACTTCACCGAACTCGCCGCCGCGGAGTTCATCTCTCGCGACCTCGCTGTCCTTGGCAGCACGGTGCGCATCCACGACGGTGACTACTGGAGCCATTCGCTGCTGCGCAACGGCGCCACGCTGGACCGGTTCGCGACGATGCCGGACTACTTCACCGACGACCCACCGGAAATCGCTCGACTCACTGCCAGGTACGCCGGCCAGCCGGCCGTGATCGCGGAGGCGGTCGGCTGCCCAGTCGATGATGTTGCGCCCTACCTCGTGCCAGTCGACGTGGAAGACGGCGAGGACGACGAGGGCTACCACGTCGTGGAGCCTGAGGTGGGCCGGGCATTTCCTGACGATGAGTTCGAGCTGGGCTCGCCCTGGGTCTTTGTCGACTTCTGGCGGCGGTTCGGCCCTCGCTTTCCCGACGACCTGTCCGCCTACCTGTGGCGCCTGCGCTTGGCCGAGGGATGGTTCGACAAGCTCCCGGGCGGAGATGCTGAACTGTAGCCAGGACAGCGCCTGGACTGCTGCTGTCCAGGCCATGTGTCCAGACGCTGTCGGTGTGGTCAGTCGCCGCTACACAGAGGTGTGGGCGCTCACGTAATTCCTCGGGGTCGGCTCGAGTATTGGGACCAGCCGGGGCTGTGCGGGCCAGGCCTGCTGGGCGGTCGATCGGTAAGTGTGTAGCGGGTTGTTACGCGTGTTGGGACACTGCGTCGGTGACCGGTTCTGCGCTGCCTCAACCGCTTCGACCTCGTGCCCTGAGGCCCGGTGATCTCGTCGTTGTCGCATCGCTGTCCGGGCCGCTCCATGCCGCTTACGAGCCCGACCTCGAGCAGGCGGTAGTAGTGCTCGAGCGGATGGGATTCCGCGTGCGTCGGGCACCGCTACTCGAAGCAGGGCGGCACCATTGGTGGAGCGCGGCTACGCCGGCGGAGATCGCCAGGGAACTCAATGCTCTTCTGCGTGATCCTGAGGTGCGCGCCATCATCGCGCATGACGGCGGCCAGACGGCGCTCGGCTACCTCGACCTGATCGACGTTGAGGCGATCGCTGCCGACCCCAAGCCGATCCTCGGCTACAGCGACATCTCGGTGCTGCATCTGGTGCTCTATGCACGCACGGGTCTGGTCGGGTTCCATGCCGACTTGGCCACGCCTGGACTCGGCGGGGCGTGGCAGGTTGCGCCCGCAGCGCGCCGAGCGGAACTTGAAAAGCTCTACTCGACGTTGCTGACCGGCACGGAGGCGATCGGTGCGCTGCCTGCCACCCCGTCATGGGAGTGCTGGCGTGCCGGTCGTGCCGAAGGCCGGCTGATCGGCGGGGTGCTCAATCGCATCATGCGGGCGCAGGCGACGCGTTACGCGCTGCCGCTCGAATGGTTCGACGGCGCGGTGCTGTTCTGGGAGGAAATGGGCGGCCAAGCGTCGTGGGTGTGGAGCGATCTGCAGGTGCTGCGGCACTGCGGCATCCTCGATCGGATCTCCGGCATGGTCGTGGGCGTCCCGTACGCGATCGACGGGCTCGGGGCGCCCGACGCGTCCCCGACCCTGCCCGAGATAGTCCTCGACGTCCTCGGCGACCGTGACATCCCGGTCCTGGGCAACGTCGAGTTCGGACACGCCGGCCCGAATCTGCCGATGCCGGTCGGCGTCCGCGTCGGCCTCGATGCGCAGCAGCGGACGTTGTCGCTGCTCGAACCGGCGGTACGGCCGCACGCGACAACGGGACCGGTCGGCTGAGCAACGCGGATCAGTGGGCCCACGGTCTCGGCAGCACCCGGGGGCCGGCTCAGGCTCTGGTGACCGACGCCTTGGGTCGACGACCGGGTGGACACCGCTCGCGCGGTCAGCGGCAGTTCGCGGTCAGCGGCAGTTGAGGACGTTCAGATCGTGAAGTCTGCAGGCGCGCCTTCACCCACGCGGCCATCCACTGCTTCTCGGAGGATGTCCGCGTGTCCCGTGTGTCGTGCGTACTCCTCAACCATGTCGAAAAGCATGGCGCGGACCGTAGGCGTGCGGCCGTCCGGCCAGGTGAAGGACGCCGGCCCGTCGAGGCCGCGCTCCTTGATGACCTCAGCCACGAGTTCGCGCGAACGCTCGACAGCGTCTCGCCACACTGCATAGACATCTTCCGGAGAGTCCAGCGCCCCAGTGCGCCATTCCCAGTCAGGGTCGGCGTCGAAATCTACGGTGTCCCACGGGGCTCCGTACTCCTGGCCGGCGAGCTTGACCGCCAGCCAGTCTGCCTCGACCAGGGCCACATGCTTGACGAGACCACCGAGCGTCATCGCACTGGCGGCCGTGGTCGCGCACAGGCCCTTCTCCTCAAGCCCCGACGTCTTCCAGGCAAAGGTCCGCCGGTTGCGCTCCAAGACCGACAACAGGGACTCGGCCTCGGTGGAGGCCGCCGGCGGCGAAGGCTGTGGAGACGTTTCGCTCATGGCCGGCAGCATAGCCAGCAGCTCGTCTACCGCTCATCGGCTACTTGTTTCATTGACCTACGACTGCGGCCCGGCCCGGCTTCGGTCGAGCTCCGCCCACCGTGGCGGTCCGGCCGGGCTTCCCGATGCTGCTGGCCCGGCTCGCCGGCGCCGACGGCCGGGTCCGCTTCGTCGCCGGGTTGCCGGGCAACCCGCGTCGTCTCGGGGGCCTCGCCGCGAACGGTGATGAAGGTGCTCGGGCACAGCCAGATCGGGCTGACGATGAACACCTACGCCCACGTTCTGCCGGAGATCGAGCGGGCCGCCGTGGACGAGGCCGCGAAGCACCTCTTCGGCTGACTTGGCTGTACGAATGGCTGTACGGGGGCTGTGATGATGGCTCGGACCGGGAGCGGGAAGCCGCTGACCTGCGGTGACGTGGGTGCGCCCGGCAGGATTCGAACCTGCGGCCTTGGGATTAGAAGTCCCCTGCTCTATCCGCTGAGCTACGGGCGCGCGGCGTGCGTGTCGCGCCAAGAGGGTACCGCCGCACCCCCGGGCCGCGGGGGAACGGGTGCCCGCTGCGGCGTGGTGATCACCGTCGCACGCCGCCGCGCGTCCGGTCATCCGGGTTCCGGCCGGGCGCGCCCCGTACGCTCGGTTTCGTGCTGTTGGAACCGGACGCCGAGAACGAGGTCGCCTACGAGCTGTGCCAGCTCCTGGGGCGGGCGATCCTGCCGGTCCGCCCGGCCGGGCCGGCCGACGACGGGCCCGCCGGCACCGCGTTCTTCTTCGCGCATCCGACGGGGGAGTACCTGCTCACCGCCGACGTGCTGACCCGGGTCGAGGCCGGCGAGGTCGGGTTGCGGCCGAGTGTCACCGAGCCGGCCGGGGTGGCTCCCGACGCACTGGTGCTGCCGCACTTCGCCGACCGGTGGGCGCACCCGCCGGACCTCGGGGTGGCGGTGCTGCCGGCCGGCCAGCTGCACGAGCGGGCGGCCGGGCAGGGCTGGCGCTGGCGTACCCAACCGGTGCCGGACGCGGTCGCGGCCGGCGCGGACGACGTGGCCCGGATCGGCGCGGAGCCGGTCACCGCGATCGTGCTGGCGCTGGGGGTCCGCGACGACGGGTCGCGGCCGCTGGAGGTCGCGGTCGAGCGGGCCGTCCGCGCGGGCGACGGCCTGCGGATCACCGGCGAGTTGCCCACCGGGTACGTCGGCGCGCCCGTCTTCGGGGTGCAGGCCGACCCGGCGGGGGAGGTCGGGCTGCGCTGCCTGGGCCTGGTGCTGCCCGGCGACGGCGGCCACCCGGTGGCCACCTTCGACCGGATCACCGCCGCGCTGCCGACCGTCGGCTGAGCGCCGCTCAGCCGGCCTGCGGCGCTCCCGCCGGGTCCGCGACCGGCTCCCGGCTGCCCGGGATTACGGCGGCGCCGGCGTTCGCCGTGTAGGGGCCGGCGTTCGTCGGGCCCGCGCCGAGGAACGCCTCGGCCCACCGCCCGACCTCGGCGAAGACCTTCTCGCGTACGGCGGGGCCGGAGAGCGTCAGGTCGTGCATGCCGCCGTCGAAGCGGGCCAGGGTGACGTGGCGGCCGAGCCGGGGCGCCCAGCGGACCATGTGCTCGACGTCCAGGACGGCGTCGGCCAGGGCCGCGGCGTCGTGCCACTTGGTGCCCTTGAAGCTGCGGGTCGAGCAGGCCAGCAGCACGGGCACCGGGATCTCCAGCCCGGCGCGCAGCTGCCGCTGGGCGGTGCGGATGGCGTTGATCCAGCCGGCCCGGACCGGGAACCCGGCGAGCGGCTTCCAGGCCAGGTCGTACGTCCACTCGCCGCGGTGCTCGGCGTGCAGGCTCTCGCCGTACACGGTGCCCAGGCCGAAGGGGAGAATGCGCTGCGGCGCGCGGCGGCCCAGCCGGGAGACGGCGGCCGCGAGGGGTCGACGGACCAGCCAGGGGGCGTTGATGTCGAAGAACGGGCTGTTGAGGAAGAGCCCGTCGACCAGGCCGGCGTCGCGTCGGGCGTGCGCCCAGAGCGAGAGGATCAGGCCGCCGGTGGAGTGGCCCATGGCGAGCAGGGTGTCGTGCCCGTCGTCCTCGCGGATGATCTTCGCGGCGGCGTCCAGCTCCGGAAAGTAGTCGCCGAGGTCGCGGCAGAAGTTCGGGGTCTGGTGCGACAGCAGGCTGCGACCGTACTTGCGCAGGTCGAGCGCGTAGAAGTCCCAGCCGCGCTCGGCGAAGAAGTCGGCCACGTGGGTCTGGAAGAAGTAGTCGACGAAGCCGTGCACGTAGAGCACGGCCCGCCCGGTGGGGCGCTCGGCACGCCGGCGGACCAGGGTGGCGACCACCGGTCCCTCGTCGTCGGTGCCCAGGTCGATCGTCTGCCGCTCGTACGGCGGCCCCAGCACGTCCGGTTCCACGAAGGCGACGGTACGCCCGGAAGCTACCGGACGGTAGCCCCCCGTTGCCGCCCCCGTTCGACCGCACCGGTCGGACAGGGACGGTCGAGGTGTGGCTCAGGCCGTCTCGGCGTCGACCCGTTCGAGGTCGGCGTCGGCGTCGGCCACCCGGTCGGGGCCCGGCTGGCCGATCTCCCGGACGTGCTTGTTGTGCCGGGGCTCCTGCCGCGTCTTGGCGTCGTTGAGCCGCCGGCGCAGGTCGTCGCGGACGTCGTGGAGCGCCGCGCGCAGGTCCTCCTCGCTGGAGGTGGTGACGATCTTCTGCCGACCGGCGATCCAGCACTCCAGCGTGACCTTCTGCCCGCGCGCCTCGCGGTCCTTGACCGACACCTCCAGCTCGGTGGCGTCGGCGTGGAACGCGGCCAGCCGCGCGTCCAGGGTCGCGAACTGCTCCACGATCCAGTTCCGGTCGCCCTGGGAGAAGCCGGCGCCGACGCGCAGGCAGTCGGCAACGGTCGCCGGGTTGGTCACCGCGCTCATCGCCGCACCTCCCGCTCGGTGCGGACGGGGCCGGTGGTACGCGAGCTGAGAATCATCGTCACTGACCTTTCTCATCGAACCTCGTGCCGTGCTGGCTCTCGGTTGATCAAATCCATACCCAGCCGGAGCCGTTCCCACGCCGGGTGACCTTGCCTTCCGATCCTGGTCACACCCGGTCCGGCCACCCAGGGCCGCTCGGCCCTAGCAGACCGGGACCTTGATCAGGTCGTTGTCCACAGCCCATCCCGTCGTCCACAGCTGTGGTCCGGCCGCTCGCCCTGTGGCGCCGGCCCGGCCAGGCTCGGCACCGAGTCGACTCGCCACGGCAGGCCCTGTAACCCCTGGGAGGGGACGATGTTCGATACCTACGTCACGGTCGTCGGCAATGTGCTGACGGCACCCGAGTGGCGCCGTACCACGCAGAGCAAGACCCTGGTCGCCAACTTCAAGGTCGCCTCGACCGCCCGCCGGCTCGACCGGGACAGCGGCCGGTGGGTGGACGGCAACAGCCTCCGCGTCCAGAACATAGCATGTCCCACATGACGACCGCGATCATCTACGTTCGACTTTCCTCCCACCGTGGCGACGTTGACCCGTCGACCTCGCCCGCCCGCCAGGAAGAGCGCTGCCGGGCCTACTGCTCCGCGAAGGGTTGGGACGTTCACCCGCACCTCGTCCGCGACCTCGACGTCAGCGGGTCGGACAAGGGCCTTCGCCTCGACCGACCGGGGCTGAAGGAGATCCGCGAGCGGTGGCCCGAGGTCGACGTCGTGATCTTCGCGAAGCTCGACCGCCTGGCCCGTAACGTGATCGACTTCCGGGCGTTCGCCGAGGAGGCCAGCAACAACGACGCTGCCCTCGTGTCCGTTGAGGAGTCCCTAGACCTGACGACCATCTCGGGGAAGTTCGTCGCAACCATCCTCGCGGCGTTCGCCGAGATGGAGGCGGCCACCATCGCCGAGCGGACAGCCGCAGGCATCGCCGGGACGCGCAAGCTCGGCCGCTGGGCGGGCGGCGCGGCCCCGTACGGCTTTCAGGTGGTGCCCGCGCCGGATGGGCCCGGTTACGTCCTCGCGCCCGAGCCGAACGCCGCCGCCGTCATCAGAGAGGCCGCCGACCGAGTCCTATCCGGCGAGTCGCTTTACCGGATCTCGCAGGACTTCAACGCGCGAGGCGTGCCGACCCGTTCCGCGACGCTGATCGCGCAGGGCCGCACGCGGCGCGAGAAGCCCGCGCCCTGGGCGACGCAGACACTTTCACAAGTGTTGTTCAACCCGGCGACCGTAGGGCGCTCCGTCCATCGTGGCGAGCTGATCCGCGACGAGAGCGGGATGCCGCGCCAGCTCTGGGCCCCGATCCTGTCGCTCGATACCTGGCATCGGCTTCGTGCCGAGCTGGCCGCCAACGGCGAGGGGGCCGAGGGGCGCGGGCGGCGAGTACGGGCCGCGCGGCTGCTCTCCGGCGTCGCGCGGTGCGCCGGCTGCGGCCGGGTCCTCTACGCGTCGTCGCGGAAGCATCGAAGCGGGAGCAATGTGCCGACGTACGCCTGTGCCGCCCGGCGCAACGGTCAGGGCTGCCAGGGCGTCGCCGTGTCGGCCGAGCCGGTCGAGGCGTACGTAGAGCGGGAATTCCTCGGCCTGGTGGGTGACTGGCCCGTCGTTGAGCTGGTCACTGTCGCCGTGGACGACGGGCGACGGGCGGACGTTGAGGCCGCAATCAGCGCGACCGCCCAGCAGATGACCGAGCGCGGGGCGGACGTTGCCGCTCTGGCGGCGCGGCTGGCAGAGCTTCACGCAGCGCGCGAGGCACTGCCGGCGACAGACCTCACGGAGGTTCGCCGGATCGACACCGGCCGGACTTTCGCGGAGGAGTGGCGGGCACGGGACACGGACGGCCGCCGGGCGCTGCTCCTGTCGGCGGGGGCGACGGTGACGGTTCACCGCGCCGCAGTCCCGGGCCGAAAGTTCTTCGATGAGTCGCGGATTGACTTCAGGATCGGCGACCCGGACGGCTTGACCGAGGGCGAGCGCGACCCGGATTGATAGCTACGACTCAGGCTCGCCCGGAACACGCCAGATGCCGGCCCAGGGGGCCGCGTGCTTCAATGCCCGCATGGCTCAGGCAGGCACGGAAACCTCCACGCTAGCGCCGACGCTGCGGCTCGTGGTGGATGTTGGAGATTCCCCGGCGCTTCCCTGGGTGCGGGATTACTTCGACGCACTCAACGACCTTTGCGCGTTCGCCTGTGAAATCGCGGCGTGGGACGCTATGCCGAAATCCGACCCAGGAAGACGAGCGTATGAGTGGTCGCGCCAATTCCACGGGGCGGTGTCGGCGTCGCGGTACTTTGGCGTGCAGCGCATCCGCCTTGCTAGTCCTTTGGAAGTCGTGTTGACGGCCGCGAGCAGTAAGGCCGCCCCCGTGGCTTACGCATTGACAGCGATGTTCCTGGTCGAGCGTGCTGTAAAACTCCTCATGGAATGGCAACGTCACCGCAAGGAGATCGAGGAGCGGGAGCCTACCGAGCACAGCTTCTTGCACTCGTTGGGAGCCGGAATCGCGGCTACAGGCATAGTTGCCGATCTCACAGGGGCGGAGGAAGGGCGGGAGATGCCGGATGAGTTCGATAGCCGCAGGGGCCACAATGCCCTTAAAACCCTTGCCCTCGTCCCGATTCTCTATGTGGAGATGACCGCTCCCCCGCGCGAGCCTGAGCGTCCTAGTAGCGACTGAGCAGGGCGTTGGCCTCAGCAAGCGTGTAAACGCACGAACGCCCCGCACCCTGGCGCGGACCGGGTGCGGGGCGTTCGTTGTGTCAGGGTCAGACGGTGACGGCCTGCGGGAAGTCCGCCGCCTCGCCGCAGTCCTCGATCTCGACCCATCGCGGGGCGGTCGCGCTCGCGGCGTGAACGGTGCCGGCTACGGACGCCTGCAACGTGAGGGCGAGGGTCTGTGCGGTCAGATCGGTTGCCGCCGTGCGGCGCAGGTAGGCGGTCGCTTCCAGCCGGAAGGGGTTGTTTGCCAGGGTCGCCGGGAAGTGGCCGAGGTCGGCCCACTCGACCGTGAAGGTCGACGTCCGGTCCCGCAGCCGAGCGCGGACCACGCCCGCCGCCGTCATCGTGAACGCGCCGCCGATGCGGACGCGGTACGCGCGGCCGGCGACGAAGGTCAGGCTCGGAATCGAGAGGACGGACGTTTCGGCGAAGACGGCCGCAGAGTTGCCCGTCGCCTGGGCGCTGGCGACTTTCCCTCGACCGACGTCGCGACCGGCGACCTTCAGCCCGCCGTAAATCACGGTGTCCCCGGTCAGCACGTCGACACGGAACAGGTCACCGGAGCTGTCCGGGATGTCGTGGCGGACGAGGAAGTTACCGCTCGCCCCGAGGCGTACCGACGCCGCCGAGGTCGCGACCGTGTGGACCGTGTCGCCCGCGACGGTCACCCGTCGGCCCGGCGTCAGGTGAAGCGCGGGCGCAGACTGCCCGGACGTGTGCGGGCCGGACAGCGCGGCCGAGACCTGCCCGGATACGGGGTCGACGCTGGCCCTCAGCGACGCCGGGAGGAGTCCCGCGCCGGCCGCCGTCGGGGGCTGAAGGTCGACGGCCGCCGTGTTCTTGCTCGTGTCCGTGTAGACCCGCACGTAGGACCCGTCCGAGCCGGCCGCCGTCAGCGTCGCGCCCGTAATCGTCTTACCGTTGATCGCGTTCGCGTCGAGCTTGTCGGCCGTGATCGCGTTCGCCGCGATTTTGTCGGCGGTGACCGCCAAAGCCGCGATCTTGTCGGCGGTCACCGCGCCGGCCGTCAGCTTCCCCGCGTCGATCGAGCCGGCCGCGATGTGCCCGGCCTGCACAGCCCCCGCGACGATCTTCGGCGAGCTGACCGCGCCGTCGGCGATCTTCGTCTCGGTCACCGCGCCAGCCGCGAGGATGGCTTCCGTGACGGCCCCGTCGGACAGCGCCAGCTCGGCGGCGATCTCGTCGAGGGTCGATTGCGGGACGACGTCGGCATAGACGGTCGCGCCGTTCATCGCGGCGACGCCGTAGGTGCCGTCGCCCTGATCGCCGAGGACGACGACCGGCAGACCGTCGGCGTCGTTGATCGTCAGGGCCCCGCCCTCGATCGAAGACCGGGGTAGGCGGGCCGTCCGCTCGACAGCGGCCAGCCGGCGGGTCAGATCGGCGAGCTGGCGGGCGAGAGTGTCAGCAGTGGTCAAGGGGTCCTCCGTGTCAGTCAGGGTGCGCCGTGCCGCCCCGCAGGGACGGGCAGGGACGGGCAGGGACGGGCGAAGTCAGGCGGCGAGGGTGGCGGGGTGCGCGACGCTCTGCGGGCCGCTGGCGGGGTAGCGAGCGGCCATCTGATCGGCGACCTCGTAGCGAAGCCAGCGGATCAGTAGCCGGTACTCGGCTGGCGTCGTCGCGCGGCGGCCGTACGCCTCGACGAGCTGGCGGGCGATCTCGCCGCGAACGGCGTCCGGGCCGAGCGGGGCCCATACGGCGATGCCGGCTTCGTCGAGCCGGACCCTCACGGCCTGGCCGTCGTCGTAGCGCTGGCGCGAGGTTGGCAGGACGCGGTACGCGCGGGCGGCCTCGGACATGCGAACGGCCCTCGACCGCCTGTCGGGGCGCAAATGCATTAGTCCTCCTCTCGTGGGTCGGTGAACCGGCTGCCTGTACGCAGCGTTAAGCCGTCGCGACCTCTCTGCCCGTACAAAGCCAGGGGCGCTATGCCGCTTCGGTGAGGGGCGGGAGGGGCGAGGGGGCACCCCCCAGGGGTCACGCAGAGTGACCTCACGCCGAGAGCGTCGCGGCTTCCTGGCGAAGCGTCGCGAGGAGTTGCCTCGACCAGGACGACTCACGGGGACGCGCGTCCGACGTGACGTAGGCGGCGCGGGAACTGACGTGCTGGTAGCACGCGGCCAGGTCGCGGCCGGCGACCCGGGCTACGCCGGACGACGGGGCCCCGCACTGCCGGCGGTCGGTACCGAGCTGGCAGCGGTAGCCGGCCTCGCGGCGGATGCGCCGGGCGAGGGACAGCTGGCGGCGCGAGGCACGCGAAGGGGCGGGGGCGGAAGTCGACACGGGAGGGGTCCTTTCGGCGGGGGCAGGCAGACAGCAGGGCCCTCGGGGGTGATCCGAGGGCCCTGCTGTGTCGACGGCGCGGCGATCAGCCCTCGCGCTCGTGAGCGAGGGGACGGCCGCCCGTGTGGCGGTCGCGGTAGCGCTGTTTGGTGCCGGGGCTGGCCGAGTCGTACAGGCTGCGCCAGACCTCGCGGCTCGCCTCGAAGCCGCCAGGGAGGAGGAGCGTGTCCGGCGACGGCACCGCCCCCGCGTCGCACTGGCTCAGGGTGCCGAGGGCGTCGCGGACCTGACTCAGCAGAGCGACCGGGTTGCGGCTGGCGCTCTCGGCCCCGGTGAAGAGCTGACTCTTCGTGGCGTCGAGAAGGTCGCTCATGATGCGGGCACGTCCGTGGTCGTTTACACGGACGCCGCGCCGCTCCAACTCCTCCGCAACGGCGATCGCACGCCAGGCGGACGCCACGCCGAGGACGCCTTCGGCCCGACCGACAGCGTCCAGCGCGGCCCGGACGGCTTCGCTCGCGGCGGCCAGCGCCGGGCCGAAGCTCGCGACCACCTGGGCCGACCACTCCGGCGCGTACTTCGCCGCGATCTTGTCGGCGCGCTTCGTGGCGGCGTCCGCCTCCCTGCGGCGGGCCTCGACGACAGCGGACAGGATCGCGACCTCGGCCGCCTCCTCATCCTCGCTCGTCGCCGTCGGGATAGCCGGCCGGGGCTTGCCCTGGGCGGCGGCCCGTCCGGCCTCGCGGATGGCGTCAGCGCGTCGGGTGCGCGAGTCGCGAGCGGTGTCGGCGTACTCGTCGACCGCCTCGACAGCGTCCCGCCATGCCTGGTACCGCGCGTCAGCCTCGGCCAGGGCAGCGGCGTGGTCCTCGGGGACCTCGACGCCGGGCGGCGGTGCGAGCGGCGCGGCCGGCTCGCGCAGGTCGCCCGCCATCACGCCAGAGGCGGTCACCGGCCTCGGCGGCATCTGGGCGGCGATGTCCGCCGGGTCGAACGCGGGGGCCTGGAACGCGGGCGCGAGGCCGGAGGTCGGTGCCGGGCTAACGGCCGGGCCCTCGCCGGTCGTGGGCTTCGGCAGGGTCGGAAGGCTCGGGGCGGGGTCAGCCGGGGCGGGCGCGCGCAGGGCGGCTAGCTCGGCTTGGAGCGTCTGAATGGTGGTGAGCTGTTCGGCGGGGGTCGGATCGGTCATGGTTCCTCCGTTGGGTGTGCGGCACCCCGAGGGACGGTCCCTCGCGGGCGATCAGGGGCGGCGGGTAGATCGGGGCAGGGTCGGGCGGTCCGGCTGTCTGAGGGCCTGTCTCAGTCCGGAACGGCGATCAGGCGGAATATCCACTCGCGACGGCCAGGGCCGGGCGAGCTGCGGCAAACGGCGATGCCGAACGCGCCGAGGTCCGACCGAGCCCAGCGGACGAACGTCGCGGCGGCGGCGGGGCTTTCGCTGGCCGGGCTGTCGGGTAACTGCCGGCGGATGAGCGCGTGAAGGTGGCCGATGTTCGCCTGAAACTCGCCGCCACGGCGTAGGACCTCCTCGGCGATCAATCGGGCGACCGCCGGATCAGGCGGGGCGTAGGCCATGGGCGGGGCCTTTCGGGGTCGTTAGGGGCGGGCGGGTCTCCGTGGCGGGGCGGTGGGGTCGACCCGGGGCCGGGCCTGTCGGCGTACGGAGGGACGCGGACAGGCCCGGCCACGGGGAGCGCGGCCCGAAGGCGCGCACCGTGCCAACGCCCGCCCCCGGGGCTGGCACGGGTACAGCAGCGCCCCGGACCGCCGAGGGGGCGACGGGCCGGGGCGCTGAGCTGGTGGGGCTACGCGACGCGGCGGGCGCGACGCGCGTCGAGAGAGACGACGTTTGCGGCGCCCTCTATCGCGGGGCGGGTCGCCGCGGATTTCTCTCCCTGGCGGTCGGCCAAGAGGTCGGCCAGGCCGTCGAGGGCCGCGCTACGCCATTCATCGGTGAGGCGGTCGACGATGAGTGAGGCAAGTTCCTTGCGCTGTTCGCGGTTCATCGGCGCGACCTCCTGGGACACGACGTACGCCGGGCCCCTGGCTCGGCGCTTGCGCGGACCACACACCTCGTCGGCGATGCGGTAGAACGTGTTCCGGCCGACCGGAGTGCGGCCGGCGTCGGCCACCCGATCGACGTACGTGCCGTAAACGGCGGTCGCGGGGTGCGCGCCGGGCGAGACCTGCTCGCGCCAGGCGGAAACCCAGCCAGCGGCGGTCACCATGTCGTCCCGGCCGCCCTCGCGGACCTCGGCGCGGACCCGGCGCTGATGGGCGGCCTTACTCTCGCGGATGCGCGCGGCCCGCTCTTCCGACGTCAGCGTGGCGCGCTCTGGGCGCGGTACGCGGCCGAGCTGGGCACGCACGGCGCGGGCGAGACGGGTCAGGTAGTCGTCGACCAGGGCGGGGCCGGCGGCGGCCACGAAGAGCCGCAGATGTTGGTACGGCTCGCGTGCGTCGTCCAGCTCGGGCAGCGCGACCAGCTCGGCGCGCAGCTCGGCAACGACGTCCGCCAGGTCGACCGGCGCGGGCTCAGCGGTCGAGCCGAGCGGCCGACGGCGGAAGCCGTTCCCCTCGCCGTACCACTCGGCCCGCTCAGTCAGCGTCGGCAGCGCCCAGGCGGTCGCGAGGGTGGCCGGGGGCAGCAACGCGACATGGGGCCCGGCGTCGAGCCTGTGCCGCTCGACCTTGCCTCGGCGCGGCTGCCAGCTTCGTTCGGTCAGGGCCGCCAGGCGGGCGGCCGGGGTTGGTGGTCGGCCTTCGGCGTCGGCCACGGCTTCTCCTTTGTGTCGTGCGCCGGGCGGCGGGGGCCGCCCCGACGGGCTTGGTTCGTGGGTGGCATAGGGCCTATGCGCCAGCGAGGCGGAATCTGTTCACTGGGTGAGTGGGCCAGCGGGGCCGAACCTGTTCACGATCACGAGGACGGGTCGCGGGCGAGGGCCGGCGACGGCCTCAGGTAGTGATGGTTCCGCGTGGAATGACGCGCAGAACGTCACTCCTCCTTCTGTCTGTGTAGGAGAAGAAGAAGAAGACCTAACACACCAATGGGGAGTGAAGATGTTCGCGTCACTTCCACGCGAAACCATCACTAGCCTCGGTCTCTCCCCGCGCTCCCCGCGCCGTCCGGCGCAAGAGCCCCGCCCCGGGACGCCTCCCACGGGTGGTGAGGAAGCGCCGCCGGGGCGGGCCGATCAGAGGGTCAGCCGCGAGGGCGGACCCAGCCGAGGAAGCGGTCCGTCAGGTCCGCCGGAGGGGTGCCGCTGTCCAGCTCGGCGAGCTGGTCCGCAGCCTCGGTCATCAGAGACGCCAGGTAGACGCCGAGGGCGGCGCGGTTGCCCTGGTACTCCCACAGGAGGGACGCTCTCGCGTCGGCGCAGGGCCAGGGCTCGCCGCAGTGCTGGCACAGCCATACGGGCCGCTTCGGAAGGTGCTTCACCCGGACACCACCGTTATCGCAGAGACCCGTACCGAGGCGTACCGCTGGGTCGGCGCGAGGGACCCGTCCGGGCGGACGTCGCGGCCCCGCAGCTCGGCCCAGCGCTCGCCGCCGGCTGACGCCGTGCTGACGACCTCCTCGACCTTCATCGTGAGCGTGCCGCTCCCAAAGGCGTAGTCCTTCTCGGGGACGCGGATCGTGTCGCCGACGTTCACGACCAGCGCCCCCCGTTCGCGCGCCAGGTCTGCGCGGGGGTCATCCGGCCTGCGCGGCCGACGGCGTTGACCTCGGCGGTCGGGGCCGTCCAGCGCGGGGCGTTGCGGCGGGGAGCGGGAACGGGCTCGACCGGCACCGCCGCGAACCGGTCCGGGCAGGGCGCGGTGAGGCCGCACGTACAGCGTCGCCAGAGCGAGCGCCAGGTCCGGCGGTGGCGAGGGGCCAGGGGTACGGGTTTGTGGGCACGTCGCGTGGGCATACAGCCACGCTGACGCACTGTTGACAAGTCGTCAACCCCCCTGGTGACAAGCTGCCTACCCGTGTCGCCGGAGGGTCCGCCCGTGCGAGTTATGGCGCTTTCGGAAGTCGCTCACTACCTGGGCGTTTCGCGCCAGCGCGCCGCGATCCTGGTCGACCGGCCGGACTTCCCCGCGCCGATCGACACGCTGACCGTCGGCCGCATCTGGGATGCCGGCGAGGTCCGGGCGTACGCCGAGCGGCGCGGGCAGAGGCTCGCCGACGAAGAGCGCGACTCCTGACACTCCCCGTATCCGCTTGCGTGAGCAGTCCCCCGCCGGGCGGCGGTCGCAGAACCTCGCCTTGATGCTGCACGAGGTGATCGGGCCTGAGGGCGAAAGTTTGCTCGCCCTCATGGCCGCGTACAGCGCTAGGTGTGCCCGAATCCGCATTATTTGCGCGGCGATCGGATGATCCGGCGGCTCGGCCAAAGGGCTAGATCAACTGCACTGGTCTGCATAGGACCGCACACGCTACCGAACGAGGCTTGTGGGCGACTTAATGTCGCCCCACCGCCTGGGCTACAGCGCCCGCGCGGGTGTTTGCGGTCAGTGCGCGCTCAACTTACGGTCTCTGTGAGCGCGGATCAGGGATACAAGCGACCGATCGGAGGATGGGGGATCAGCCTTTCGGTCGTAGCTCTCTACGGCCGGGGTGTATTGACCGTCGTGGTCGGCTCTAATGGTCTGCGGCACACGGAGTTACATCGGTGTAAGTAGCCGAGAAACAGCGAACGCCCGGACTAGGCCCCGGGCGTCGCTGGCGACTCCGACGTTCAGCAGTGGTCCAGATAAGGAGTCAGCGTGACCGTAACAACAAACGAGCAGGCGGACAACAGGTCACGTGACCGACACAGCATTGTCCTCGACTACTTGAAGACGGCCCCGGCCGTACTGGGTGGGCTGGCGACCGTGCTCGCGGCGGTCACTGCCTTGTTGGCACTCCTGCTCAAGTAACACGGCAACGCACGAGAGCCCGTCCCATGATCGGGGCGGGCGCTCTGCGTTGTGCGGTCAGGCGTCCGCCAGTGCCGGCACCTTCGCCGCCCGCCGACGCCGTGGCGGCACCGTGGCGGCAGGCATGTAGCGCCGGGCGGTGCGCTCGGACACGCCCAGGCGGGCGGCGACCTGAGCGGGCGTCGCGTCGGGCGTCTCGGCCAGCACCGCCGCCACCCTGTCGGCGGTCGCGGGCGGTGCCGCCAACGTGTCCGGCGCGGTCGGCGGGGTGCCGACAGCGGCGACGACCGGCAGCGTCCGCACGCCGGGCGGGATGACGGGCGGGCGCGGGCGGATCGGCGCGACGAGAGCGACCGGAGCGGGGGTCGCCACAGGGCCCGAGACGGCCGCAGAGAGGCCGGGCGTGGTCCCGGCAGGGGTCGGCTCCGTCAGCGCCTTGGAGGCCGTCCCGTTGGGTGCGGGCGGGGCGGCCGGCGTCCGGGCGAAGACGAGCTTCACCAACGCCATGAACGCGAGCGCGGGCACGGCGGACAGCAACCCGCCCGACAGGCCCGGCTTCGCTACGGCGAGCTGCGCCGCCAGCGACAGGCACGCCGCCGCGATCAGCAGGGCGAGGGGGTAGCCGGTCGGCGCTCCCGCCCGGCGGCGTCGCCGGATCTCCAACAACGCCGCCACGGGCACCAGCTCGGACACGCAGGCATTGACCCAGCCGAAGGCGTCCGGCGTGCCGGCGGGGCTGTTGCGCATCGTCCAATCGTGGACGTGGGTGAAGCTCGCCCAGCCGGCCGCAGCGCCGACGACGAGCAGGATCAGGACCAGTAGCGCGCCCTCGGCACGCTCGGCGCGGGTCATGCGGCACCCCCGAGAGCTTCAGCGCGGCACGGGCCGCAGTTGTGGGCAGGGCTTCCCCGATGGCGCGGGCACTGCCCGGCGCGGGGGTCGGTTGGGAGCGCAGCGCCGCCGCGAAGCGAGCGGGCGCGCTCTTGGTTCTGGACGGTTAAGGACGGTTCCCCCGAAGCACGCTTCGCCCCGGTCGGTAGCACGCTTCGCCCCGTTCGGGAGCGTGCTTCGCCCCGGTCCGATACCGGGGCGCAGTCGGCTTCGCCCCGGTCGGCGGCCGGCTGCGGGGCCTCGCTCGGGCGGCCCGACTGCGGCTCGGCGAACGGGTCAAGCGCGCCGGGTAGCGGCCGGCGGCGCTCCATCGCGAGGTCGTAGACGACCGGCCGGCGGTCGGCCGGCAGGAACGCCGTGTGCCGCTGATCGCCTCGCCGGATCAGGCCGAGGCCCGCGAGGGTCTTCAGGTCGTTCTGAACGGACCGGACGGACTTGCGGGCGTAGTGGGCCAACCGCTCCTGACTCGGGTACGCGGCGCGGCCGTTGGCATGCGCGTGGTTGGCGAGGCCGATCAACACCGCGAGGCACTGCGGCGGGACGTCGGGGGCGTCGTTCAGCACCCAGGACACAGCCTCGATGCTCAACGGGCACCGGCCAGCGCGTCGGCAAGGGTCACGACCGGCACGCCGTACAGCGCGGCGATGACCGGCTCGGCGAGGTTTTCCGCGCCGGGCAGGGTCACAACCGCGTCAGCGGCGCGGGCGGCGTCGAGGTCGTCGGCGACCACGGCGAGGAGGTCGTCCGCGTCGACCGTCTCGGCGGCGGTCGCGGTGGTCACGAGGAAGCCGGCGGCCAGCAGGGCGGCGACGGCGGCGGCGAGCGCGGCGGTAGAGCGCGCGGGAGCGGCCACGTAGGCGGTGGGGGCGGTAAGCTCGGGCATGGCGGGGTCCTCTCCCGTCCGGCCCCGGGGGTGTTCCAGCACCCGCCGGGGCTCTTTATGTCGGTCGGCGGGTCTGTCGTGTGGCACTTGGACAGGACCCGCGTCCGGGTCAACTGCTGGCGCAAGCTGGCCGAGGGGGTGGCGGCCTCGGTGATGGTCGGCGACCCGGTGGTGGTGGCCGGCCGCCTCTACACCCGCGACTGGACCGACGACGCGGGCAACCACCGCACCGTCTACGAGCTGGAGGCGGTCGCCGTCGGGCACGACCTTTCCCGCGGGCGGGGCCGGTTCCTGCGCAACAAGCCGACCATGGCCACCAGCACCGTCGAGGACGCCGAGGCGGCCGGCCGGGTGCAGGGCGAGCCGACCGAGCCGGTGCCGCACGAGCAGGCGCCGGCCGCGCCGGACGACCGGCCGTTCGACGAGGACTTCGAGTTCTCCGGCTTCGCCGTGCCCCGCGCCAGCCACGAAGTTCCCGGCACCGACTTGGCGGAGCTGACCGACCCGTTCGACGAGGAGGGCGACGACGCTCCGGTGTCCGGCGACGAGCTGACCCCGGTGCCGGGGGACGACGAACAGGGCGCCGGGGAGGGCGAGCTGGACGCCGTACCGGAGGAGACCGCCGTCGCGCCGGCCGGGCGGGGTCGGCGCGGGCGCGGCCGGGTGCCGGTGCCGGCCTGACCCGGCGGGCCGGAGCGGTGAGCCGCGCCGACGGCGCCGCTGCGGCCCGACGCGGGTGTACGGACGGGGGCGGGGTGGCGACGGCGGCGTCGGTCACCCCGCCGTACGGCTAGGCTGGCCGGCCGGAGGTGGTGCGAGGTGCGTCAGGCGACCGCCGTGGCGAACGCGGCCGGGCTGGTGGCGGGGTACGCCCTGGACTCCCTGCTCGGCGACCCGGGTCGCTGGCACCCGGTGGCCGGCTACGGCCGCGCGGCCGGTGCCCTCGAACGGCGGGTCTACCGCCCCGACCGGGCCGCTGGCGCCGTCTTCACCACGCTCGCCGTCGGCGCGCCGGTGCTGCTCGGCGCCGTCGCCACCGTGGCGACCCGGCGGCACCCGGTGCTGCGGGGTCTGCTCGTGGCCGCCGGCACCTGGACGGTGCTGGGCGGGCGCACCCTGCGCCACGAGGCCGACGTGATGGGGTCCGCCCTGCGCGGCGGCGACCTGCCGGCGGCCCGGCGCCGCCTGGGCCACCTCTGCGGGCGGGACCCGTCCGCGCTCGACGAGTCCGAGCTGGCCCGGGCCACCGTCGAGTCGGTCGCCGAGAACACCTCCGACGCGGTGGTCGCCCCGCTGCTCTGGGGAGCGGTCGCCGGCCTGCCCGGCCTGCTCGGCTACCGCGCGGCCAACACGCTCGACGCCATGGTCGGCCACCGCTCGCCCCGCTACGCCCGCGGCGGCACCCCCTCCGCCCGCCTCGACGACGTGCTCACCCTGGTGCCGGCGCGGCTGACCGGGCTGCTCACCGTCGCCCTCGCCCCGACCGCCCACGGCGACCGGGCCGGCGCCTGGCAGGTCTGGCGCCGCGACCGCGACGACCACCCCAGCCCCAACGCCGGCCAGTGCGAGGCGGCGATGGCCGGTGCCCTCGGCGTCCGGCTCGGCGGGCGCAACGTGTACTTCGGCCGCTCCGAGGTGCGGCCGTTCCTCGGTGACGGCCCCCGTCCCGAGGCGCGGCACCTCAGGCGGGCCGCCCGGATCTCCGGCGCCGTCGGGCTGGCCGCGCTCGGGATCGCGGCCACCTGGCCCCTGACCGGTGGGCGCCTGGTGGCGGCGGTGGGCCGGCGAGGGCTGCGCGGCCTGGGCGCCGTCGGCCGGGGGAGTGGACGGTGAGCGGCGGGCTGCTGGTCGCCGGCACCACCTCCGACGCCGGCAAGAGCGTGCTCACCGCCGGGATCTGCCGCTGGCTGCACCGCCGGGGGGTCGCCGTGGCCCCGTTCAAGGCGCAGAACATGTCCAACAACTCCGCGGTGGTCGTCGGCCCCGACGGCCGCGGCGGCGAGATCGGCCGCGCCCAGGCGATGCAGGCCGCGGCCTGCGGGCTCGCCCCCGACCTGCGGTTCAACCCGGTGCTGCTCAAGCCCGGCAGCGACCTGGCCAGCCAGGTGGTGCTGCTCGGCGAGGCCGTCGACACCGTCACCGCCGGCAACTTCCGCGAGCTTCGGCCGAAGCTCGCCGAGACCGCGTACGCGGCCCTGGCCGAGCTGCGCGAGGCGTACGACGTGGTGATCTGCGAGGGCGCGGGCAGCCCGGCCGAGATCAACCTGCGGGCCGGCGACTACGTCAACATGGGCCTGGCCCGGCACGCCGGCCTGCCCACCATCGTCGTCGGCGACATCGACCGGGGCGGGGTGTTCGCCTCGATGTTCGGCACCGTCGCCCTGCTCGACCCGGCCGACCAGGCGCTGGTCGCCGGCTTCGTGATCAACAAGTTCCGGGGCGACCTGGGGCTGCTCCAGCCGGGGCTGGACATGCTGCGGGGGGTCACCGGCCGCCCGACGTACGGGGTGCTGCCCTGGCACCTCGACCTCTGGCTCGACGCCGAGGATTCCCTCGCGTACGGGCGGGTGCTCGGCCGGCCGGCCGCGCCACGCGGCACCGACTGGCTGGACGTCGCCGTGGTCCGGCTGCCCCGGATCAGCAACGCCACCGACGTCGAGGCGCTCGCCACCGAGCCGGGCGTGCGGGTCCGGCTGACCGTCGAGCCCGCCGAACTGGCCGCCGCCGACCTGATCGTGCTGCCCGGCTCCAAGTCCACCGTCGCCGACCTGGCCTGGCTGCGCGAGACCGGCCTCGCCGACGCCGTCACCGCGCACGCCGCCGCCGGCCGGCCGCTGCTCGGCATCTGCGGCGGCTTCCAGATGCTCGGCCGGGCCATCCACGACCCGGTGGAGAGCCGTCGGGGCAGCGTCCCCGGGCTGGGCCTGCTCCCCGTCGAGATCACCTTCGACCCGCGCAAGACCGTCCGGCAGGCGGTGGGCACCGCCGCCGGTGGCGTCCCGGTGCGCGGCTACGAGATCCACCACGGGTACGTCTCGACCGCCGACCCGGGTCTGCCCCCGCTCCTGACGTACGCCGACGGCGACGGCGAGGGTGCGCGGCTCGGCGCGGTGTACGGCACCCACTGGCACGGCGCGTTCGAGTCCGACGAGTTCCGCCGCCGGTTCCTCACCGAGGTGGCCCGGACGGCCGGGCGGCACGGTTTCCAGGTGGCGCCGGACATGGCCTTCGCCGCCGCCCGCGAGCGCTCGCTCGACCTGCTCGGGGACCTCGTCGAGGAACACCTCGACACCGACGCGCTGTGGCGGCTGGTCGAGACCGGCGCGCCGGCCGACCTGCCGTTCATCCCGCCCGGGGCCCCGCCAACGACCTGACCGGCCCGGGAACCGGCCGCGCCGCCGCCTGATCGACACCGGTTACGGGATGTGGTGATATCCCCTTCGCTGGGATACCGCAACCTCGCCGACATCGCTGAGCTGGCGCGGCCCGGCCCGGCTGGCGCGGCCCGGCCCGGCTGGCGCGGCCCGGCCCGGCTGGCGCGGCCCGATCAGGGGCGGATGTCGGCGGGCTCCTCGGAGAACGGTAGCCCCGCCTCCCGCCACGCCTGCACCCCGCCGATCATGTCGGTCGCGTTGCGCAGCCCCAGCGCCTGCAGACTCGCCGCGGCGAGGCTGGATGCGTAGCCCTGCCGGCACACCACGACGATCTCCCGGTCGTACCCGGTCGCCTCGGGGATGCGCCACTCGCTCGCCGGGTCCAGCCGCCACTCCAGCACCGTCCGGTCGATGACGACCGCGCCGGGCAGCTCGCCCTGCTCGCGGCGCTGCGACTCGGTACGGGTGTCGACCAGCAGGGCGCCGGCCCGCACCGCCTCGACCGTCTCCTGCGGACTCAGCCGGCGCAGCCCGGCACGGGCCTGTTCCAGCAGGGCGTCCACGCCCGGACTCATCACGTCATGCAGCACATCCAGATCATGCCGCTCACCCGAAGCGACCGCCGGGCGAAACGGCCGGGCGGAAGACGGAACCAGGCTCACGGGGGACAACACCGCGATTACCCGGCGCGACCAGGGCAGACGGCCACCGGGCCGGGGGTCCGCGCGGCTCCAGGCGGCGCTAGCGTCGGCCGGGTGACAGGAGATCGGGAGGGCGCCGGTGAGGAGCCCGGCCGGCCGCGCGGAGATCGGGAGGGCGCCGGTGAGGAGCCCGGCCGGCCGCGGGTGGCGGTGGTGGAGGCGTACGCGGCGTTGGCCCGCCGGGTGCTGGCCCGGCCGGCGCGGCTGGGGCGTACCCGACTGGTGGCGGTCGACGGGCCGAGCGGCGCGGGCAAGAGCGTGTTCGCCGCGCGGCTCGCGGACGCCCTCGCCGCGCTGCCCGGCGGCGAGCGGCCACCGGTGGTGCACACCGACGACCTGCTCGACGGGTGGGACGACCAGTTCACCTTCTGGTCGCGGCTGGAGGAGCGGGTGCTGGCGCCGCTGCGGGCCGGGCGGCCCGGGGCGTACCAGCGCTACAGCTGGGTGCGGCGGGGCTTCCTGCCCCGGGCGGTGCCGGTGCCGGTCGCGCCGGTGCTGCTGGTGGAGGGGGTGAGCGCGGCGCGGGCGGCGATCCGCCCCGAGCTGAGCCTCGCGGTGTTCGTCACCGCCCCGGCGCCGCTGCGGCGGGCCCGGGCGCTAAACCGCGACGGCCCGCAGATCCTGCCGGAGCTGCGTCGCTGGCACGCCGGGGAGCGGGCGCACTTCGCCGCCGACCGCACGGCAGCGCACGCGGACCTGGTGGTCGACGGGGCGCCGGCGCTGCCGCACGACGCCGCGCGCTACCTCGTGCGCCACCCCGCCAGCTGCGGCGATGCGGCCTCGCGAGGTGCGCCGAGGTAAGGCCGGCATACGATGCCGGTCATGACCACACCGATCATGTCCGAGTCCGAGGTGCGGGCCGCCGTCGAGCGTGAACTGCCCGGTGTCCGTGCCGATCTGGAACGACTCGTCCGCATCCCCGGCATCGCCTTCGAGGGCTTCGACCACTCGCACGTGGAGCGTTCCGCCGAGGCCGTCGCGGAGCTGCTGCGCGGCTGCGGCCTCGACACCCGGATCGTGCGCTCCGGCGGCCGGCCGGCGGTGATCGGGACGAAGCCGGCGCCGCCCGGGGCGCCCACCGTCATGCTGTACGCCCACCACGACGTGCAGCCGGTCGGCGACCTGTCGCTCTGGGAGTCCGACCCGTTCGAGCCGGTCGAGCGGGACGGCCGCCTCTACGGCCGGGGCGCCGCCGACGACAAGGCCGGCATCATGGCGCACGTCGCGGCGCTGCGCTCCTTCGGCGACCAGCTCCCGGTCGGCGTGGTCCTCTTCATCGAGGGCGAGGAGGAGTACGGCTCCGACTCCCTGGAGCGGCTGCTCGCCGAGCACCGCGACGAGATCGCCTCCGACGTGATCGTGATCGCCGACTCCACCAACTGGGACGTCGGCGTGCCGGCGCTGACCACCTCGTTGCGCGGCATCGTCAACTGCTTCGTCGAGGTGCGCACCCTCGACCACGCGGTGCACAGCGGCATGTTCGGCGGCGCGGTGCCGGACGCGCTGACCGCGCTGGTCCGGCTGCTGGCCACCCTGCACGACGACGCCGGTGACGTGGCCGTCGAGGGCCTCGTCGGGCGGGAGGGCGCCAGCGTCGACTACCCGGAGGACCGGTTCCGCGCCGAGGCCGGGCTGGTCGAGGGGGCGGCGCTCTTCGGCACCGGCCGGATCACCGACCGGCTCTGGACCAAGCCCGCGCTGGCGGTGCTCGGCATCGACGCCCCGGCCACCGGCGAGGCGCCGAACGCGCTGGTCCCGTCGGCCAAGGCCAAGCTGAGCGTCCGGCTGGCGCCGGGTGACGACCCGAAGCGGGCGTACGACACGCTCCGCGCCCACCTGGAGAAGCACGCGCCGTGGGGCGCCCGGGTGACGGTCACCTTCGAGCACGACGGCGACCCCTGCGTCATCGACGCCTCCGGGCCGATGTTCGACGCCGCCCGGGGCGCCTTCCGCACCGCCTGGGACGGCACCGACCCGGTGGACATCGGCGTCGGCGGCTCCATCCCGTTCATCGCCACCTTCCAGGAGATGTTCCCGCAGGCCGCGATCCTGGTCACCGGCGTGGAGGACCCGCACGCCCGGGCGCACGGCCCGAACGAGAGCCTGCACCTGGGCGAGTTCGCGCGGGTCTGCCTGGCCGAGGCGCTGCTGCTGGCCAAGGTGGCCGAGGCGGGGCGCCAGGTCGGTTAGGTGACGGAGCCGTAACTTCGGGGCCGATGTCGGAGTTTGCGGTGTGTCGGGCGCGGGGCTGTTATAGCCTTTCGAACATGCGTACGAACGACGTGATGGCGCGGCTCGAAGCCGCCGTGAGTGCTCTGGGGGACGTCGACGTCTCCGCGTGGCCCGAGGACACGCTCAAGGAACAGCTCGGCGAGCTCTCGGCCGCGCTGGTCGCCCTCGACGGCGTCCTCTCCCGGGTCGCCGACGAGGTGCGGGCCCGGGGCCTGCGCATCGAGGAGCCCGTCTCCGCCTGAGCGGCTGTCGGGACACCTCGCGCCGGCTGGACTCCGCCTCGCTCGCCCCGGGGCTTCCCGACAGCCGCTGCCCCGCGCCGCCCGTCAGGACCACCCGGGCACGGCAATGCCCGGGTGGTGTCGGGGGTGGCTGGCAGGATGAGGCCGTGCGGTTCCTCGCCCTGGCAGCCACCTCCGCGGCGGTCGGCGCCACCAGCGGCCGGCGGGCCAAGGTGGAGCTGCTCGCCGCCGCGCTGCGGGCGCTCGACCCGGTCGAGGTGCCGGCCGGCTCCGGCTACCTCGCCGGCGAGCTGCGCCAGCGGCAGACCGGCGTCGGCTGGGCCGCCCTGCGCGACCTGCCGGCACCGGCCGCCGAGCCGTCCCTGACCGTGGCCGCGGTGGACGCGGCGGTCGACCGGATCGCGGCGGTCAGCGGCCCCGGCTCGCAGGCCCGCCGGCGGGAGCTGCTGGGCGCGCTCTTCGCCGCCGCGACCGCCGACGAGCAGCGGCTGCTGGTCGGGCTGTTCAGCGGGGAGCTGCGCCAGGGTGCCCAGGCGGGGCTGCTCGCCGACGCCATCGCCCGGGCCGCCGAGGTGCCGGTCGCCGCCGTCCGCCGGGCCCTGCTGCTCGCCGGTGACCTGCGCGCGGTGGCGGTCGCCGCGCTCTCCGGGGGCGCCGCCGCGCTGGCCGGGTTCGGGCTCCAGGTCGGCCGACCGCTCGCCCCGATGCTGGCGTCGAGCGCCCCGTCGGTCGACGCGGCGCTCGCCGCCACCGGCGTACCGGCGGTGGTGGACGTCAAGCTCGATGGCATCCGGATCCAGGTGCACCGCTCCGGCGACGACATCGCCGTCTTCACCCGCAGCCTCGACGAGTGCACCACCCGGGTCCCGGAGGTGGTCGCCGCCGTGCGCGCGCTCCCCGCCCGCGAGCTGGTGCTCGACGGCGAGGCCATCGGGCTGGACGCCACCGGTCGTCCGCTGCCGTTCCAGCAGACCTCCAGTCGGGCCGCACGCCGCACCACGCCGAGCACCACCGGCGGCGCTCCGGTCGCCCCGGCGGTGCTCGCCGCCGCCGAGACGACTGGCGAGACGGTGCTGACGCCGTACTTCTTCGACCTGCTGCACATCGATGGCGAGGATCTGATCGACCGGCCCGGCCGGGAGCGGTGGGCGGCGCTGGCCGGCGCGGTCGACGAGTCGCTGCTGGTCGGGCGGATGGAGGTGGAGGACGCCGAGCGGGCCGGGGTGGCCTTCGCCGCCGCCGTCGACGCCGGCCAGGAGGGCGTCGTGGTGAAGGCGCCGGACGCGCCCTACGACGCGGGCCGGCGCGGCGCGGCCTGGGTGAAGGTCAAGCCCCGGCACACCCTCGACCTGGTGGTGCTGGCGGTGGAGTGGGGCAGCGGCCGGCGGCAGGGTTGGCTCTCCAACCTGCACCTCGGCGCGCGGGATCCGCGCACCGGCGACTTCGTGATGCTCGGCAAGACGTTCAAGGGCCTCACCGACGAGCTGCTGCGCTGGCAGACCGAGCGGTTCCTGTCGCTGGCGGTCGAGCGCGGCGACTGGGTCGTTCGGGTCCGCCCCGAGCAGGTGGTCGAGATCGCCTTCGACGGGGTGCAGACCAGTTCCCGATACCCGGGCGGGATGGCGCTGCGCTTCGCCCGGGTGGTGCGCTACCGCGAGGACAAGGCCGCCGCGGAGGCGGACACCATCGACATGGTGCGGGCGATCCACGCCGGGCGGGCCGGCGGCTGACCCGCGCCGCCGCCGGGATCAGAACGTCGACAGCGACCGGGCGTAGTTCACCTGGTTGTTGATGTGCTGCACCTGGCCCTGGTCCAGCACCGGGATCCGGGCCACGTACTGGTGGGCGCCGTTGACGACCGTCACCTGGACCGTGCCGTGCTGGCGGGTCTCCTTGATCAGCAGGAAGAACAGGCTGAAGAAGGTCAGGCAGAAGAAGCCCACGATGGCGCAGACCAGCGCCCAGGTGGCGATCTTCTCCTCCTTCTGCCAGAAGTCCGCCACCTGCCAGTAGGCGCCGGCCAGCGGCAGCACCCCGGCCGGCGTCCGGATCACCGGCGGGCTGACCACGATCTCGCCGATCTGCACCGCCACCACGTCCGGTCGAGCCGGCGGATAACCGGCGGGCAGCAGCGCCGGCGCGGGCACCGGCGGATGCGGCCCCGGCCGGGCGGGCGGCGCGGAGAACTGGGCCGGCACCGGGAACGGCGCCGGCGGCGCCGAGAAGTGGGCCGGCGGCGCGGAGAACTGCGCCGTCGCGGGCGGCGCGGAGTACGCCACGGGCAGGTGCGCGGTCGGCGGCGACTGCGGGGGTACGTGTCCGACCGGTCCCGCCGGCGGCATGGCGTACGGCGGGGTCGGGCCGGCAGGGTACGGCGCGGTCGAGCCGGCGGGGTACGGCGCGGGGAACTGCGCGGTGGGTGCGATGTGCGGCGCCGGCGCCGCGGAGAACTGGGCGGTGACCGGCGCGGTGTCCGAGGGCGGCATGGCGCTCCACGGGTCGTAGGCCGGGTACGCCGCCGTCGCCGGCTCCGACGGGGCGGTGGTGGGATCAGGGGTCGCCGGCTCGTTGATCACGGGCGGACACTACAACGTCCTCCGCTGTCCAGTGGCCCGCCCGAGTGTCCGGTTTCCTCGGGCCGAGGAGACCGGCGATCGCGCCGTCAGGCCGGGGTGGCGGGTTCCGCTGCCCGGTCGACCGGCTTCTTCGGCGCGTCCAGCCCCGCCGCCCGCCGGGCCTCCCGGCGGGCGACCCAGCCGTAGCCGAAGAGCGACATCGCGGCGAAGAGCCACCACTGGATCACGTAGCCGAAGTTCTGCCAGTTGTTGGCGTGCCCGATGGGTACCGCGCGGAACGCCGGGTCGTTCGCCGGGGTCTGCTCGTCCAGCAGCAGGTACGCCCCGTGCACCGGGTACGGCAGCTCGCGGGCGATCTTGTCGACGGTGACCCGGCGGGTCTCCAGCCGGCCGTCGCGCCGGTCCACGCCGGCCCCGCCGGTCTCGGTGGGGTGCACCCGGCCCACCACCGTCACCTCGCCGGTGGGCAGGGCGGGCACCTGCGGCATGGCCATCGCGCCGCCCGGCGCGGGCGGGACCCAGCCCCGGTCGACCAGTACGGCCGTGCCGTCGGTCAGCACCAGCGGGGCGAGCACCTCGAATCCGACCTTGCTGTCGACCGTCCGGCCACGGATCAGGACCACGTTCGCGGCGTCGTACCGGCCGGTGGCGGTGACCCGGCTCCACTCGACCCGCTCGGCGGGGGCCGGGCCGACCGAGCCCGCCCCGCCGGTGGGTGCGGGCAGCGCGTCACGCAGCGGCGCGGGGGTGCCCCGGCTACCGGCGTCGATGCGCTGGTTGACCGCCGTGCGCTGCTCGTAGCGGTCCAGCTGCCAGTTGCCGAGCAGCACCATCACCGCGGCAGCGACCAGGGTCAGCGCGAGGATGCCCAGCCAGCGTGGGGTCAGCAGGAACCGGTACACGCCACGAGGCTACCCGTATGACCGGGACCACCGACCGCGACGGCCCGGTGCGCGACCGGTCGTCGGCCGCCACGTGTCGGTCTGGGCGGGTATGGTCACGCGAGCGGATCTCCGGTCGGAGATCTTCCCGGTCGTCCGCCTGCCACCACCCGTCGCCCGCGAGGAGTCGATGATGACCGCCGTGCCGCGCCTCGTGCTCAGCGCGCCGTCCTCCGGACACGGCACCAACGCGCTGGCCATCGGGCTGCTCGCCGCCCTCGCCGAACGGGGCCTGGACGTCGCCGGCTTCAAGGTCGGCCCGGACCACGTCGACGCCGCGTACCTCGGCCTCGCCGCCGGTCGACCCGGGCGCACCCTCGACGCGAGGCTGGTCGGCGCGGACCGGCTCGGTCCGCTCTTCGCGCACGGCGCGGCCGGCGCCGAGCTGGCCGTGGTGCAGGGCACCATGGGGCTGTACGACTCGGTCGCCGGGCGCCCCGACGCGGAGTCCACGGCCGCCGTGGCCACCGCCCTGCGCAGCCCGGTCGTGCTGGTGGTGGACGTGGCGGCGATGGGGCAGTCGGTGGCCGCCCTGGTGCACGGCTTCCGCTCCTACGACGATCAGCTCTGGCTGGGCGGGGTGATCCTCACCCAGGTCGCGTCCCCCCGTCACGAGGCGATGCTGCGGCAGGCGCTCGACGACGTCGACGTCCCCGTCTACGGCGCGCTGCGCCGGCACGAGCTGCCCCCGGTGCTGCCCGCCCGGCGGCACGGCGTGCTGCCGGTGGTCGGCGGCGACGCCGAGGCGACCCGCGCGGTGCGGCGCCTCGGCGAGGCGGTGGCCGGCACCGTCGAGCTGGACCGGCTGCTCGCGCTGGCCCGCTCCGCGCCCGCGCTGACGGTCGAGCCGTGGTCGCCGTCGCCGGCCGCCCCGGTCGAGGGCCGGCCGCTGGTCGCGCTGGCCGGTGGCCCGGGCGGCAGCTACAGCTACGCCGAGACGGCCGAGCTGCTGCGCGCGGCGGGCGCCGAGGTGGTCACCGTCGACCCGCTGCGCGACGAGGCGCTGCCCGCCGGCACCCGGGCGCTGGTCGTCGGCGCCGGTCTGCCCGAGTCGTACGCCGCCGAACTCTCCGCCAACCGCCGGCTCTGCATCGCCGTGGCCGAGCTGGCCCGCACCGGCCGCCCGGTGCTCGCCGAGGGGGCGGGCCTGCTCTGG